>JAHRXB010000127.1 GCA_019104905.1 Bdellovibrio sp. | reverse complement strand
AATTTTGTGATCAACTGAGAGGAGATTCACCATGATTCAAGTCAGAGATCTCACCAAAGACTATGGTTCCAGACGTGCCATTAACAAACTTAATTTCTCTATTTCAAAAGGGGATGTGGTGGGTTTTCTCGGTCCCAATGGAGCGGGGAAATCAACGACCATGAAAATCATCACGGGCTTCATGGCTCCCAGTCAGGGTTCGGCCTCCGTGGCTGGATTTGATGTTTTCGAAAGCCCTCTCGAAGTTAAAAAGCGTATTGGCTATCTGCCTGAAACGCCGCCGGTGTACGGTGACATGTACGTGCGTGATTATTTGCGCTATGTCGCTGCTTTGAAACAAGTCCCTAAAGACAAGATTGAAAAATCGGTCGACATGGCCATTGAAAAAACCAATTTGGGAGAAGTGCAAAAACGTTTGATTCAGCATCTCTCGAAGGGCTTTAAGCAGCGTGTGGGGATTGCTCAGGCGATTGTTTCAGATCCCGAGGTTTTAATTTTGGATGAACCGACCGTGGGACTGGATCCTAAACAGGTCGCGGAGATTCGTGATTTGATCAAGTCCCTGAAGGGGCAGCACACGATCATTCTTTCAACTCATATCTTGCCCGAGGTGGAAGCGACTTGCGAAAAAGTCATCATCATCAATAAAGGCGAGATCGTCGCTGAAGACAGCATTCATAATCTAGCCACGATGGAAAAAGGGCAAAGCCGTTTGCACATCCGAGTTCGTAAAGAGGTGGAGGATATGAAATCACTCTTGGGCGATATACAACAGGTGTTGTCGGTGCATTTGGGAACTTCCCATAAAGAATGGAACGTGGATGTGCAGGGAGGCGATGAGGTGGTCGATGCCATTTCATCTCGCCTGGTCACCAAAGGATATGGTTTGCTGGAGCTCAGTCCTTCCAAAGTGGATTTGGAAGATGTCTTCTTGAAACTCACCTATGGAAAACAGCAGGGAGGTGAACTATGAGTGGAACTTTGACGATTTTCAAAAAAGAACTGAAAGGTTTTTATCTGAACCCGACCTTTTGGGTGATCTGCTTTTTAATCAGCGTGATCTTTAGTTGGGTGTATCCGATTCAGTTGAATTTGTTTTCTCAACTTTTGATGAACTACGTGATGCAACAAGGGGTTCCTCAAAATCAATTGAATATTCACTATGGCGTGTTTCTAAGACAGCTTTCCTATCTGAATCTTCTTTTGATCTTTGTGGTGCCGGCTTTGACCATGAAACTTTTTGCGGAAGAAAAGAAGCTTCGCACTTTTGATCTTCTTCTGACCTCTCCGGTGACTTCTTTGCAGATTGTCTTGGGGAAGTACTTTGCGGCTTTGGGCGCCGTTGCGGGGATTGTGTTTCTTGCTCTTCTTTATCCTTTGGCGACAGCGACAATGGCCACTATCAACTGGGCTCCGCTGTTGATCGCGTTTTTTGGGATCTTTTTAGTCGGAGCGGTTTATGCGGCCATGGATCTCTTTTCTTCGTCGTTGACCGAAAATAGTATTGCCGCCTATGTCACCTCGGTGATGTTCAATGTTTCGATTTGGTTTATCGGCATCGGAGCTGAGGTCGTGGACAGTGAGCGAGGTCGTAAGATTTTTGAGCATGTCTCTTTGAACAGTCATCTTTCGGGTCTTGTTGAAGGGGCGGTTCGGTCGAACGGACTGATCTTTTTCTTCAGCATCATTGTTTTATTCTGTTTCTTGGCGGAGCGTGTGGTTGAATCCTCACGTTGGAGATAAGTATGAGTAAATTAGGTAAAATTTCATTTCTATTTGCCGGTGTTTCCCTCGTGTCTATGTCCATCACCCGTTACCTTTTAGGGGCTTGGGTGCCTTTTTGTTGGTTGGCTTTGGGGTTGGCCGTTCTGTTTTTGGTCATCGGTTTGGTGAAGGATCGGGCTTTCTTTAAAGAATTTTTCACCATGAAAACAACTAAAGAAGGCATGAGCATGGGAGTTTTGATTGTCCTTATGCTTGCGGTCTTGATCATTGTGAACTACCTGGGCGTGAAACACTATAAGACCTGGGATTTTTCAAGTGGTCGCACGAACACGTTGTCAGAACAGTCTGTCAAGTTGGTCAAGAATCTTGACTCGGATTTGAAGGTTCTTTTCTTTTACAAAAAAGGTGTCGAGGGCAACGAGGAAAATCGTCGTATGTTCCGCGAACTGATTAAAAAGTATCAGGATGAGAGCGCAAAGATTCAACTTAACTTTGTCGAGGTGAACGAACGCCCGGATTTAGCCAAAGACTATGGCGTGGATAAAGGCAGTGGCGTGGTGTTCTTAGATTACAAGGGGCGCCGCAATCGCATTGAAAAAATCGATGAGCAAGAATTCACCAGTGCGTTGGTGAAGGTGACTCGTGAAAAGAATAAGACCATCTATTTCACGGTGGGGCACGGTGAAAAAGACCTGAATGACAAGAAAGAAGGTTTGGGACTGGGCTCTTTGAAAGTGATGCTTGAAAATAATCGCTACACTGTTCGTGAGTTGCCTTTGATTCAAAATCCAAAGATTCCCGCAGACGCAGATGTCATTGTGATCGCCGGACCTATTCATGGATTTCAAGATTTTGAAATTACCGCTCTTGAGAACTATCTTAAAGAAGGCGGAAGTCTTTTCTTGGCGGTGGAATCTCAAAACACTGCCGGACTTGAGAAGTTGGTTGGTAAATTGGGAGTTCAGTTTGCAAATAACTACATCCTGAATATTGTGGACACGGTGATGGGCAGAGGAGTGAATCAGGGGCCGACAGTCGGGCCGGTGTTCTCTGAATCCAACAAGATCACCAAAAGCTTTGGACGCAGCGAGGTCACACTGTTTCGCTTCCCTCAGGCGTTGAAAAAAGGGTCGGTGCCTGCGGGTGTTGTGGTGGATGAGATTGTTAAGACCACTCCGGATGCCATGGCGTTTGACAGCCTGCAAATTCGTGGAGAAGGTCCTGAGGGCTCCTATGCCTTGGTGGACGAGGTGACGGGACGCTGGCCAGGAAGTGATGAGAAGGCCAAAGAGTTTTCCGTTATTGTCGCGGGGGATGTTGATTTTTTAACGAACCAGATGCTTTACCAAAATCTGAATCGTGACTTGGTGTTAAACTCAGTAGCGGCTTTGGCCAAGGAAGAAAGTTTGATCAGCATTACGCCGAAAGAGGCTCAGGCGACTCAGATGTTAATGACAGAAACCAAGTTTGGCGTTTTCT
>JAHRXB010000103.1 GCA_019104905.1 Bdellovibrio sp. | reverse complement strand
CATAACAATATGCTTAATTTCGGTGGACAGAAAATGTCCAAGTCTTTAGGTAACGTGGTCACCATGCGCGAATTCATGGAGACTTATAACGCCGAGATCTACAAGTGGATGATCTTGTCTGTTCACTATCGTTCCATGAGTGATTTTAGTGATGCTGCCATCGACAGAGCGGTTGCGGGCCTGGCTCGAGTTTATTCGGCGTTGTCTTTGGCGGAAAGCTATCTGTCACCTGAAGTGACGGCGGTAGATCCTGGTTTTGAGAAAATCACCAAAGAGGCGTGGGTGAAGATTGAAGCCGCGTTGAATGATGATTTTGGAACTCCGGAAGCCTTTGCGGCCATGTTTGAGGTGGTTCGCCAGTTTAACAATCAAGTGCGCCGTGGTCTTAAATCCAATCCTGCTGTGCAAGGCAAGGCCCTGGCTTTTGTGAATTTCGTCAGAAAATTCGGCGGACTTTTAAGTCTATTCCAGGAACCGGCTCATGAGTTTTTGGTGAAACTGGACGATATGCTTTTAAGAAAGATGAACATTGAACGTCCACAAGTGGATGCTTTGGTGGCAGAGCGAACAAAAGCTCGTGAAGCAAAGGACTTTGCGAAATCAGATGAGCTTCGTGGAAAGTTAACCGCCATGGGGATCTCTGTGAGTGACACTCCCGAGGGCAGTTTTTGGGAAGTGACGAAGTAAAAAAAAAGGTCCTCTTTCGAGGACCTTTTTAGTCATTGATTTTTTGACGGTTTAATCAGTGCCCTGATGCGAGGCCGACCGTCATATTAAACACCAAGGCTCCGGGTTTGGAGTCTTGACTGTCTAAACAGAAGTAACCCACGCGTTCAAATTGGTATCTGTGCTCCAGAGAAGCCTCTTTCAATCCCACTTCCAGTTTCGCGTTTTTTACGACTTTCAAAGAATCTGGATTGAGATTGGATTTAAAGTCTTTGCCCTCTGGAGTGTTCTCTGGATCTGACACAGAGAAAAGGCGACCGTAAACACGAACTTCCGCTTCAACGCACTCGGAAGCTGAAACCCAGTGAATGATGCCTTTGATTTTTCGGCCATCCGAAGTCGGTTTTCCACCTTTGGTTTCAGGAAGGTACGTACAGTGAAGTTCTGTGACTTTTCCTGAAGAATCCTTGATGACCTCGTTGCATTTAATAACATAGGCGTTTCTAAGTCGTACTTCTTTTCCGGGAGACAATCTAAAGAAATCAGCCTCTGGATTTTCTTGGAAGTCGGAGGACTCAATATACACTTCTTTGGTGAAGTAGAATTTTCTTTTACCCAATTCGGGTTTCTTAGGGTGAACGGAGGATTCTAGTTCTTCCTTGTAATCCGCCGGAAGGTTCTCGATCACCACTTTAATTGGATCTAAAACGGCCATCGCACGATGCGCGCGAGCATCGAGGTCATCGCGAACGCAGGATTCGAGGATGTCATACTCAATCACAGACTCCGCCTTGGCAACGCCGATACGCTCTGCGAACAGGCGAATAGACTCTGGAGTATAACCGCGTCTGCGAATACCTGAAATCGTCGGCATTCGTGGATCACTCCAGCCATCCACGTATTTTTCTTTTACCAACTGAAGAAGTTTGCGCTTACTCATAACCAAATAGGTCATGTTCATGCGCGCAAACTCATACTGGTGAGGATGAGCCGTCACTGGGCAATTTTCGATACACCAATCATAAAAAGGACGGTGATCTTGGAATTCCAAAGTGCAAATGGAATGAGTGATGCCTTCAATCGCGTCGGACAAAGGATGAGCATAGTCGTACATAGGATAAATGCACCACTTGTCACCAGTGCGATGGTGATGTGCTTTACGGATGCGATAAAGCAAGGGATCGCGCATGTTCATATTCGGCGATTTCATGTCGATCTTAGCGCGCAAAACATGGGCGCCTTCTTCAAACTCTCCATTTTTCATTTGCTCAAAGAGTTTCAAGTTTTCTTCCACAGATCTGGTTCTGTAAGGACTGTCTTTGCCGGGGGTCGTAAAGTTCCCGCGATATTCGCGCAGCTCGGCTTCGCTGAGACTGCAGACATAGGCTTTGCCTTCTTTGATCAGGTAAACGGCCCAGTCATAAAGTTGTTGGAAGTAGTCTGAGGCAAAGTAAAGATGCTCATTCCAGTCAAAGCCCAACCACTTGACGTCGTTTTTGATGGACTCGACGTACTCAACGTCTTCAGTTTCGGGGTTGGTGTCATCAAAGCGAAGATGGCAGCGACCTTTGTATTCTTGGGCTAAACCAAAATTCAGACAAATCGACTTGGCGTGACCCAAGTGAAGATATCCATTGGGCTCCGGTGGAAATCTCGTGACAATGAAAGTGTGTTTTTTGGATTCAAGATCCTTTTCAATGATCTGCTTGAGAAAATTATTTGCTGTTTCCATAGCCCTCAAATGTATCAGGGGAGGTCTGGGATTGTCTAATGATACCTGATACTTTGCGACGCAATTTAAGTGCTCCATGTCATCCCAAGGAGGGCTTTTGAGAGTGTGAGTCAAGTTCGCGAAGTCGGGGCTTTTTTAAAGGCCCGCTAGTAGAGAGTCCAGATCCTTGAGATCCACTTTGGTTGTGAAGTCCTTGGTGCTTTTGCTGACCACTCCAAAGGGAATATCCCCCCACCATTTTTCGACAACAAGTCCTTCCGGGGTTGTCTCCGTGATCTTGCAGGTTTCATAGGTCCCCGCTGGGGCCGTGATTTTCTCAAGGACTCCCCCTTGAGAGAGGCACCCCGCAATAAGTGTTTTGAATTTCTCTGGTGTGTAAAGTTCGGCGACTTCCATCACTTTAGAGGACTTCTTTTCGCCTAACGTGGTTTCAAGTTCTATGGTCCACATATGAGTTCGAGCATTGAAAGCACTGACTTCTTTGGAAATATGCACAGGGGTGTTTGATCCATCAAGAAGTCGGATGGTTCCTGTCCACTGGACTTTGTCTCCGACGCCGGGATAAGCCAATCCTTGGTTGACACAAAGAAATATTAAAAGACCAACGGCATACTTCATGTTCCATCCTCCGTGTTAAGAGGAAGGATGGCATAAAGTGCTCCATTTGAAAGCGGTTCTGCGCAGGACCTGTGAGGATACAAGGTCCTTTTCTGCTCTTCTACATGGCAGAGGGGACTAGCTTCAGTTCGTGAGTTTTTGCCGCCGCAATATCTTTTTCATCCATCAGTTGCGGACGGTATTTGCCCTCTAAGAACATCGGCACTTGGTCTTTATAAAAAGGCGACAAAAGATGGCCTGATATTCCAATGGGATTGATGCCCCAACTTTTTTGCGGGTTCGCAAAATCGATGATTCGACGAGTGGAGGGGCCCGCGATCACTTTGAAGTCGCCCCCCAGGGCGCGCATTTTGTTGTTATTGATTTCATTATAAGCTCCCGACATGGGGTAGGGGCCTAAGTTGAAAATAAGATTCAGAGGAAAGCTTCGTCCCAAGGGGTGAGTGTACTCAACCGTGTGCAGACTTCCCCAGGTCGGATTGTCTTTTGTTTTTTGGGCTGCCGCAAGGAAGCCTTGAGTGAGAAGTTGAGAAAGATCTTTTCCCTTTTCCCATTGCGATTGTGGATCTAAAAGGACCTTTTTATAAAAAGACCAGGCGTAAGGAGTGTCCAGATAGGCCTGACGTTTTTCTTCCTCCCAATCGCTTAGAAGTAAAAGAATATTTTCGTTGTTCCACTGATGAAACAAGGCGGCCTCAAGGGAGGAGCTGTCGGAACGAAGATTCCACGCTTTTAAGGCCTCAAGTTGTTTTGAGTAAGTTTGCGAATCACTCGCGCTAAGCTCAAGATTCTCAAGGAGTTTTTCCAGGAGGAGTTTATTTTGAGAATTGTAGTTTTCAGTTTGCAAAACTTTAAAATCTTCAGCACTCCAGAGATCTTTTTCTGACAGCGCCTTGGTGATGGTTTGGTAGCGGTCGTCGGCCTGCCAATCTCCGCGAATTCCCCAAGAGAGTCCTGCAGGTCTTGAATTGGCGGTCACGATAAATCCCTGTGGAGGGTTGACCAAGTGAGGTTTTTCCTCCCAGGGAAGGACTTTTTGGTACTCGTCTTCGCCGGAAGCGCCATCGAGGATCATGTCTGAGTTCGGATTCTTTTTCACGGCGATATCTCCGAAAATCCACCAAGCGATATTCTCGGCATCGGCATACATCACATTGAGCCCGGGGGCTGTGGCATGCTGAAGAGCATTTTCAAAATCCTTCAGTGTGTGAGCCTCGGCCATCTCGCGCAGAGATTTCATGGGATTATTTAACGGACGATGATAGGCCCACTTGAGAGATAAACCTTTGTCGTTAAGGACTTCATCCATCAAGGGCCCGTGCGATGTTTCAATCATGGTGAGATTCAGATCGGGTTGACCCTTGATCTTAATTGTTTCCGTCCACTCTTGATAAGGTAGGGGTTTGTTTTGAAAAAGAGCGGTCTTTTGTTCTCGATCCAGCGTTTCGCGATAAAGATCCATGTCGTCAGCTAAAGACATCGTGAAGCCCCAGGCGTGGTGACGGTTGTGACCAAGGACCGCAAAGGGGACGAGTGGCAGGTAATGGCCATAGAGTTCAAAGTCGGGAGTTTGAATATGGGCCTCGACCCAAACGGAAGGGGAGGAAAAACCAATGTGCGGATCATTGGCAAAAAGGCTTTTGCCGGATTGTGATCTCCGTGGGGCTACCAGCCAGGCATTGCTGCCGTCGAAGGAAGCCGAGAAAAGGCCTTCGGTGAAAAGCTCAAAGGGTTTAAAGAAATGATTCTCGACGATTTTTAGTGGGGCAGTGAGGGGATCATTTCTCAATGTCTGAAATTGCTCCCGAGGGAAATTCTTGGCAAGTTCAGTCATCAAGGGATCGGCTTTGAGTGCAATTCCAAAACTATAGGCCATGTGGCCGGTCATAATAAAAGCATCAAGCGGAGTGAAGGGGCGAGGTTTTATTCTTAGAATTTGCAGCTCATAGGGAAGAGGGCGAGTCTCTATGTACTGATTGACGCCATCGAAATAAGCCTCCATCTCGGCCCAGAGTTTGTTATCGAAGCGTCCCTCGCGTTTTTCCAGTTCCAGCATGCGCTCCATGGATCTTTTCAGCATCAGACTGCGATAAAGTTTATCGCTTTTGAGGGCGGCCTCGCCAAAAACCTCACTCAAGTTTCCTTGGGTCATTCGCCGTGACAACTCCATTTGAAAAAGACGCTCGCTGGCCATCACAAATCCCAAGGCTCTGAGGGCATCGGTCTTGTTGTCGGCCTGAATATGAGGAATCCCAAAGGTATCGCGGGTGATCGTCACGGGATGTGAAAGATTTTGAATCTGAATCTGTCCATCCAAGGGTGCTAAAGTAGTTTTTAAAAATAGATAAACACCAAAGGAAATAAGCCCCAAAAAAAGAATAAGACCAGGAAGGCCGCGCTTTAATAATTTCATTCAGAAACTTTCGGATGGACCGGGTTGGGACGCAAGCGGCTTTGATGTCACTGTGCAAAATTGGACCTTCTGGACCTCGATAACGCATTGTAGACTGAAAAAAACACCAGGCACCTTTTTGGGGGGCGTGGTAGAGTTGGAGGGATGGGGTCTTCGTTTAAAAAGAACTTTCAATTGGTGTCGGAGTTTAAGCCTTCTGGGGATCAGCCGCGAGCGATTCAGCAGATGCTTGAAAATTTTGAGGCGGGTTTGAAACATCAGACTTTGCTCGGGGTCACGGGGTCGGGAAAGACGTTCTCGATGGCACACACGATTGCCAAACTCAACCAGCCGGCCTTGGTGCTGGCTCCAAATAAAACGTTAGCAGCACAACTTTATGCGGAATTTAAAGAACTCTTTCCGCACAATGCCGTTGAGTACTTTGTCAGCTACTACGATTACTATCAGCCCGAAGCTTACATCCCCTCGACCGACACTTATATTGAAAAAGACTCCGCCATCAACGAACAGATTGATCGCATGCGCCACTCAGCGACGCGTTCGTTGTTTGATCGTCGCGATGTGATCATCGTGAGTTCAGTCTCCTGCATCTAC
>JAHRXB010000090.1 GCA_019104905.1 Bdellovibrio sp. | reverse complement strand
TCATCCACCGAGACAAAGGCTTTTAACGGAGTGATTCCTTTTAATAGCAATAGGCGCGACATTTCGTGAGCTCGTTGTTCACACCCTGCCAGAGAGAACTCATAAGGGATGTCGGATTTATTTTGTAAGTCGTTAAAAAGGTTTTGAGCATCTTTCTTCGAGAGTGCAGTCGCCGACTTGTTTTCAAAAAGAACCAAATCAGATGATGACGGCGTTAAAGAATTGTCGGAGTTGCAGGGGCGAGATTCTGATCGATTGAGATGTCGAAGAGTTTTATCCAAGGCTTTGGAAAAGGAACTGAGGGATTCTTCATTTGCAAAACCGAAACAGGAGTAAAACAAAACCAGGCAAAAAAAGATCTTTCTCATAAAGATCTTTTCGGCACAACGGGGTTTATTTTTCAGTCCTTTTAAGCTTTTTTGTAAAGTTCTCTAATCCCAATTTGAGATGTGTAATCGCGAAGTTCATTTCTATTAGCGGCACTTTTCTTTATTCCAAGTTTTCAGCTCTGCGGCCGAAGAGTCGGAGGCGTCAAAATGCTCGGCTTTATCCAGCATCCAAACGAAATCGTTTTTAAAGGTGCTGTACTCATTGATATAGCGAAGTCCGTCGCAAATGCCTTCAAGTCCCTTATCCGTTGTATACCAGTCTTCGTGAGTGCCCGTGATTTTAACCTGTTGCTGCCTTTGGTCTTGGCAAGTGTAAACACAGGTCCACTTTCTCTTGGTTCCATACCAGGTTTTTGTGAAGTAGATATATTGTTTGGAGTAGGGGTCCGCAATACAGCTGCAGGCCTGTGCGGATTGAGCAGACCCGATCTGAAGGGCGGTCGAAAAGCCGATGACTAATAAGAGAAATCGAAACATGGGGCACCTCATCGAAATGGATAGGCAATGAGTTGCAAAGGAGAAGCCAGAAGGCGCTGAATCTAAGGGGGTTTTAGCTGCGACGAGATGTCAAAGGTTTAGACGAATGGGTAATCGACACAAAAAATGACTCGAAGTGGGGGGTGGTGCCACCTCCCTTTCACGGAGGTGGCTTGAGGCCACTAGGGCTTGCTTTCCGGAGGAAGTTTGGAACACATTCTTTTTAGCTTTTCCATCATTTTTTGTTTCATCATTTTCATGACACATTTAAGAGCTGGTTCACGTTGTTCTGGCTTTAAAATGTCATAAAAAACTTTGAGTTCAAAATCAGCTTTGGCCATACCCGCAGCGGTCATGGCATCTTTGACTCCGACAGCGGCCGTCATGCCGTCATCTTTTGTGGAGGTCATGCTTTTTAGAGTGTGTGAGTAATCCATCCAAGCATTTTTAACGGCGGCATCTGTGGTGTTCTTTTGTTTTTTATATTCCCACTTTGCCTGCTTCAGGGCCGCTTTCTGAGTGTCATCGAGTTGCAATCCATCGCACGTGACGGGCGGTTTGCCTCCGCCAAGAGCAATTTCATCAACAAAAGTTTCAGCAAGTGCGGTGTTTTCGTCGTTAATCATTTCCGTGCTGGCTTGAGATAAGGCGGGTGCCGTCAGACAAAGTCCAGCGCAAAAAATAACGAAACGATTCATCATAAATCCTCCTCTTGGTTGTGTTGTGGGTGTATTGGAAACCCAAAAGGCAATCCAAGAGAAGACTTAAGATGAACTTCTGATAACTCTCAAAGATAAGGAAGGATTCTTGTTATTCGAGTAACATCTTCGCCGCGGCATTCTGTGTCTTTGCAGCGATTGGAAACAGTGCAAGATCCTTGATAGACAAAATCATTGTCGCCACGAACTAAAATCCCCTCGATCACGCCGGTTTTTGAATTGAATACGGCAGATCCTGAGTTGCCTCCGTAGGTATCGAGATTGGCGACGAAGTGCTGGGAGGCCTGAGTGCTTCGAACTTTGGCTCCTGCAGCTATTTTCGTCGGCAGTCCTACGGGATGTCCAATCACGACGAGCGGGTCCCCGACCTTGACGCTGCCTTGTTTGCGAGTGGCCAGAGGAACGTGATTGGCTACGACTCGGTCCAAACGAATCAAAGCAAAGTCAGATCCACTGGCTAAAACCTCAGTATGAATGATCTGTTTGCAGGAATAGATCTCTGAGTTCGCCACGTCCCGAGGTTGAACGCCTTTTGTTTTTACCGCGTAACCAAAGACAAACTTTGTTTCACCGCAATCACGCAAGGAGCGAACACAGTGCCCCGCCGTTGCAATGACATCAGGGGCGACGAGGGACCCCGAGCAGAAGGCTGCATTTTCCTGTTCACCGAATTTTTCTGAGGAACAAAGGTTGTAGCTTTGTCTGAATGTTTGCGCCGAGATTCGCGACGTCGTACCGCTGGTTTGAATGGAGCTTGTTTTGATCAAGGCCACCGTGGAATCGGCAAGTCTTCTTTGTAGTGAAGACGTGACTTCATAGAGATCCATTCGATTGTCCGTGCCGTAAATGACCTTTTCCTCGAGCGGGTCAAATTCTTCGGCGACGGGTTGGCTTGAGCCGTCGTTTTGAGATTGGCAGGCCCCCAGGAGGCTCAGGCCTGTGAAAAGAACGAGGAGCTTTTTTAACATCATGTTTTCCTTTGATTTTGTGAGGAGACGTCGTGTCCCTCAAGGCTTGACACGAAAATTCCCACAGCCGGTTAATCAAAGGTTGATTTTTCTAGAGTCCTGCTTATTTAAAAAAGTTGAGGCAAAAGGTCACAAAGGCGGCATTGATAAAATCAATAAAACACGAGCCCACCAAAGGAACGACCAAGAAAGCCTTGGGGGCGGGCCCATACTTTTGCGACAGAGAAGACATATTGGCCATCGCATTGGCGGAGGTTCCCATCATGAAGCCCACATATCCGGCACTGATGATGGCGCCTTCATAGTCCTTCCCCGCAACCCAAAAGGCAGGTCCGAGGGCGGTGGCGATAACAAGCAAGGCCTGAAGACCTAAGAAAATCAGAATTGGAAGCGCGGCATTTTTTAATTCATCCAAACGCAATGACATAATGGCGGTCGCGATAAATAAGGTCAGCGCGACAGAGCCAATCTCTTCAATCCATTCGGCATTGATTTTAAAAGTCGGGCGCACATCTTCAATATTTCTAAAAAGAGCCGCGACCACCATCGAGCCAATATAAATAGGCAAAGTGATTCCCTGCGCATTGATCCAAGAGCTGAGTGTGGTCCCTAAACCCATGATCAAGGCCATCGCTAAGAAATGAAAAAGCAGATCTGTTCCTATTCTGGATTTCAGAATGTAAGATTCATGATGTTCAAAAGGCAAGGCCCGCGAATGATCTTTTAACTTCTTGCGGTGAATAAGATGAGTGGCCAGCGGAGTTCCAATCAGGCCGCCTAATAAGATTCCGCCCATGGCGGTGGTCAGACCGATGGCGGAAGCACCTTGGACTCCGGCGGCCTCAAACGCGGGGCCAAAGGCCAAAGCAGTTCCGGGGCCTCCCGTTAATGACACGGCTCCGGTAAGGACCCCCATCAATGGATCTAAACCCATCATTTTGGCCGCGCCAATGCCCGCAAGAATTTGCAAGAGCAGTCCTCCCACGGTCAGAATCAAAAAGAAGATCACAGTGCGACCGCCTTCTTTGAGCAGACGCAAAGAAGCGGAATATCCAATGGACGCGAAAAAGGCGATCATCAAACTTTCTTCAAAAGATTTTGTAAATTGAATTTCAAAAAGTCCGTGGCTTTTTAGGATGGCTAAAACGAAAGCGACGATAAAACCACCAATGACCGGAGAAGGGAGGTTGTATTTGTCGATAAAATGGATTTTGCCTTTAAGGAAACGACCGAAATAAACGACCAAAGCTGCCAGTGCCAATGTTTGAAGAGATGTCAGTGTCATTCCTCAAGCCTAAACGCCCTGGTGAAGGATGTCTAGGTTTACATCACAATCCAGTTCATCAGAATTACGGAAAAAGCTCCCAGCAAAAACTCTTTTTGTAGGAGGTATTTCATGTGAGTTTCTTTGAGTTTTGCAAAGACTTCTTCTAGGGTCACGCTGATCATGGCGCCTCCGGCGAAGGCCAAGATATAGGGTAAGGTTGAAGAGGTGAGGCTTGCGAAAATTCCTCCGGCCGTCCCACCGACAATTTCCATGACTCCCGTTAAGGCCGCACCGAAAAAGGACGCTCTGCGGGACAGTCCTATCGACAAAAAAGCCGCTGCTGTGGCTAACCCCTCGGGGAAGTTCTGAAACACGATGGCGCCGACGACGGTCCAACCATTGGCTTGAGAGATGGAATCCGCACTTAAGGCCGCTCCCGAAGCGAGTCCCTCGGGAAGGTTGTGCAACATCATGGCTGTGACAAAAAGCCAGGCTCGTCGATGCAGTGACCATTCTGCGGGAGAAAAACTATGAATCAGGTGGCTGATCCCATAAATGGAAACAACACCCAAAACCAGCGCGATGGAAACACCGAGAGCTCCGTGAGAGCGAGAAGAGTATGCAGGGCCAATCAGATTAAAGGCCGCCGCCGCTAACATCATCCCAATCGCAAAATCCAGATTGAGACTGCGCCAAGGATTCCAGGTGTTGGTTTCTTTTTTAAGAATAGGAAGAGCGCCAAGCATGGTGGAAAGCCCCGTCACGAGTCCTGCAAAGAGTCCCATCAACATAGTACCCATACACATCCTTCCTTTCTTCTTAGTCCCATAATTAGATTACGGTAGATAAGAAGATTCAGAACAGTTCTCTTTTTCTATTGTACAATAGAAGAAATCTATATCTAACCTATTGGAATAGATGAAAGCTATTTGAGACGACGGGGGTTTCGGGCTTGGACTTTCTGAGGGGTTTTCTCTTTAGGTTTTCAATGAGGCGTTTTTGAAAGTCTTTTCTTGGAAAGAGTTCCGCCCTTCACGACGGAACTCTTTGGGGTGAGCAGGGCTTAAAAGTGTTAAGCCCTGAAGTTATTTTTCGGTTTACGATCTCGATTGGCAGGCTTCTTGGGTCGCAGCTCCAAGATCTTTTCTTTTTTCTCTTCCGTCATTTTGGGAGGGTGTTCCTCGGGCTCATCATAGAGATGGTAGCGCGAAGCGATCTCCGCAAAACGTTCGCTGGCATCTTCTATGGCCATGCCGACCTTCTTCTCTAAAAGATCTACGATGGATTGGGCATTGCCACGAGTTTTTTCCAGATCGTTTTCGGTCAGCTCGTGCCATTTTTCCATCAGTTCTCTTTTGAGTTCCAACCATTTATGTCCCGGAAGATGAGTCGCCATGGGACCTCCTATTCCGTCTCAATAATGAGATCAATACGACGGTTTTCAGCACGACCTCGTGAGGTCTTGTTGTCGCTGATCGGCTTGTCGGGGCCAACACCCACCGCCTCCAACTTTCCTTCAGCAACTCCTGTGGTGGCGAGATACTTTTCCACTGCCTGGGCTCTTTTCTCGGAAAGGATCTGATTTTTTTCCGGATTGCCGGTGGCATCAGTGTGACCTTCAATTGTCACTTTCGAGGGGCCGACACTATTAAGGGCGGTTTCGACTTTCTTAAGCAGGGCCTCGTTTTTGGGGCCTAGGTTGGCTTGATTGGACGGGAACTGAAGGGCTTTCAGGCGCACCATCAGTTTTCCGCCTTCCGCATAAACTTCGGCTTCGTTGGGTTTAAACTGGCTGCGAATTTGCGCGGCTTTATTTACGAGAGCCTGATTTTTTTCCAGCTCGGCCTGTTTTTTTGCCATGGCAATACGTTCGCGCTCAGCCTCGTCCAATTGTTGTTGTGATTGCTGAAGTTCTTGCTCTGTCGAAGAGTATTCACTTCGCAAGGTGGAAATAGTTCTTTGTTGGCGTTCCGTCATTAAAACCAAGTCTTCTGTATTGCCGGCGTTCACCTTGTTCGTGACGTCCAGGAGATGCGCAGATTCTCGAGTGGCGTCCTCGGAAGCGCGACGGATCGCAGGAAGATTGCGAGGATCGGAGTTAATCAGTTTTTCTGCGTTCTGATACTTCATCATCGCCATGTTGTAGGATTTAGGAGCTTTCTTTTCAGCGCCATCTTTTTGCGACAATTTGATATTGTCATCGGCGCGCCCCAGATTCGCTTTCGTCACCGACATCACTTCCAGTTCTCGATAGCGAGTTGTCACATCGTGACCTTTTTTCTCTGCCGGAGCGAGATTGCCTTTTTCAGCGGCGGTAGTGATATTTTCAAGCTCGTTCCCTGTCTTTTTCCATTCTTTGGGGAACAGAGTCGGAGCACCGGCTCGCAAAGCGCCAGCCCGAGCGTCGGTGATATCCTTCATGGAGGTTTGTATAATTTCAGATTTAGCATTGGCCTCATCCAACCAACCCCGAGAGTAAGCAATTTGTTCTAAAATGTCTTCGTTGGATTTTCCGCTATCTCTTTTACTTTTAGCTCGTTCTAAAGCCTTCTTCGCATCGGTGTAGTTTTCAGGCGAAAGAACATCAATTTGACGTTCACGTGCATCTCGAAGCATTTCTTCCGTGCGATCAATTTCCGCCGAAGCATTTGCAGAGGCGGGGAGATTTTGAACATGAGGGGGTTTGCTGGCGCATCCGACGATGGCGATCGTCAGGGTCATGGCAGCCAAATACTGATTCATACGCGATGTCATAGACGTCTCCTTCTTTAAGTCCTTTTGCATGAGGCTAATCCTCGAAACTCAGGCTCTACAAGAAAAACGGACGAAGACTATGATTTCAGTGTTCACCGGCAAAAAGAATGGGGAGGGGGGTCCTTGAGCATTGCAGAGATGAAAAAAAGAAGGAGAGTATGAACTCTCCTTCTTTAAATAACCTTGTTGATTGTCAATGAACTAGAATGCGTAACCAAGTCGGATGACGGCGTGAGGAAGAACCTGCTTCCCTAATTTTTCTGCCAGGTCCGTGACATCCTTTTTGTTTTTAATATATTCGGGATCATTTAAGACGATGGCGTTGAGATTGCTATCATCGACTTCCACTTTCGTTGAAAGAGGAATTTGGGCTCCGACTTCAACGCCGAAATTCAGACCTGAATTGAATTGCCAAAACCATCCGACTTTGGGAGTTGCAAAGGTATTGCCTACGCGAATCTCCGCCGTTGCTGTTTCCCCAGAATACACAGCCGTTTTTTTCGCCGTCACGCCTTGGGACCCCAAAGCTCCCGCGATATAAAAGGAACTTGTGAAAGGGTGATAGCGTCCTTCGATCGCAACACTTCCTAAGGAGACTTCTTCTTTGTCATTCAACTCATCCTTGGGGCGATACCCAAAGGCACCAAAATCCAACGCCATAGACCACGTGCGCGATTGATCCAGGTATTCAATGCCGCCATTAAGAACATGAGGGGCTCCGAATCCGCCATAAACTCCCCAAAGGCTGCGAGGCCATTCGCGAGTAGAACTTGGCGTGACTGCTTCCTGGGCCATTTCTGTTGGTGCAGCTTCAGAAGATTCGTCCTGGGCCCAGGCGGTGGTTGATAAAGTAAGAGCGACAAATGATGAAAATAAAAGAGTGTGTTTCATAGACTTTAGAGTCTAAACAATGAGGACATATTTTCAATGGAAAAACATGAAGCTGGCCAGAGAGTAGAGTCCAGAGACAACCAAAACCAGACCGGCGATCTTCTGCTGTCGAAGCCCTGCAGATTGGACGGTTTTGCGAACCATAAATGGAACAGCACTCAGAGTGGGGAGTCCTCCCAGCCAGAAAAGAAAAAGCGTCAGTGCGCCCGCCCAGGGACTTTTGGTGGCGATAGCGGCAAGGACGTAGGTGTAAAGCCAACCGCAAGGAAGAAAGGCGGTGAGCAGCCCCACGCTAAAACCAGAACGCCCGACGTGAAAAGCCTGCGCTTTTTTGATGTAACCCAAGGCGCGATGCCCCCAGGACCATTGGTTTACTTTTTCAGAAAGAAGTTTTGGAAAGATCATCGAAAGGCCTGTGCCCAAGAGGATCAGTGCCAAGAGTCCGCTAGAGATCCAACGAAGGGCCACAAAATCGCTATTTAAAAAAACCTGACCCACACCTCCAGCTATGGTGCCTAGCAAGGTGTAAGAAATAAGGCGCCCCAGATTGTAGGACCAAAGACTTTTTCGGGTGCTCATCAGGGTGGCGATCGGACCACACATTCCCGCACAGTGCCAGCTTCCAAAAAAACTTGAGGAAAGAATGCCCAATGCGAGAAGCGTGGTTGAGATCACTGTTTCGGTCCTACCAAGATCAGATCTCTTTGTGAGGTGTAACCTTTTTCGCTTAGGAGATCGCGAATTTGGAGTTTGGCTTTAATCTGTCCTTTGGGGTCGAACAGATTTGGTTTTACTCTGATAAAGAAATACCACTCTCGGAACTCACCGGGCTTCAAGGAGACCGGATTTTCAGCGACCGTCAGCTCGACACCTGTTTGAATGAATTCAGGGGGAAGTGTCAGGAAGTAAAGGGCCGGGGCTTGTCCCTGATTTTGAATGTGAACTCGGAATTGATTCAATACCAATTCTTCGTTGTTGGTACCTTTAACGAAAGAGTATGGAAGTCCGCGGCCACGCAGCACCGTAAAGTCAGCAGGTTCCCGAGTCGCGATGGCATAGGCGAATCCGCCGACCAAAGCCAGAATCGCAATCATATAGAGAATCGAACGAGGTTTAAAAAGAGAGATCTTGCTGCCATCCAAGGTGTCATAACGAATAAGCCCTGTGGGTTTTTTCACTTTCGTCATGATTTCGTCGCAGGCATCAATACAAGAAGTACAAGCGATGCACTCCATTTGCAGACCATTGCGGATATCAATTCCAGTTGGGCACACTTGCACGCAGCGATTGCAGGCAACGCAGTCTCCGGTTTTTTCGCCCGGCTGAGCCGTGCCCTTACGGGGCTCTCCACGTTGTACGTCATAGACGACAGCTAAAGATTTTTGATCAAGAAGAACGGATTGAATACGTCCATAAGGACACATGATCACGCAGAACTGCTCGCGGAACCAGCCAAAGTCAAAAAGAACAGCGGCGGTAAAGAAAACCACCAATGTGAAGTAGGTGAGATTTTCAGAAGGAGAGTTTTGAACCATCTCCAAAAGCTCTTTGGCACCGATGAAGTACGCCATAAAACTGTGAGCGATCAAAGAGGAAACCAGAGTAAAGAGGATCCATTTCGAAGTGGTTTTAAAGAACTTTTCGGAAGTCAGAGGTCCGTCACGGAGTTGGCGTCTTTTGATATAAGAGCCTTCCACCCATTGTTCAATACGACGGAAGACAGCATCGATAAAAACGGTTTGTGGGCAAGCCCAACCGCACCAAACACGTCCCCAAATAGAGGTGACAAAAGCCAAACCTAAAGTCAGCGCACCTAAAATGAAAAAGAGAAGGGGAGTATCGTGGGCGTGGAACATGGCCCCAAAGAGAGAGAATTCTCTTTGGGGGATGTTTAGTAGAACTGTTTGATGGCCATTAATGGTTGTCCAAGGAATGGCCAAGAAGATGATCAGAAGAACAATCTGAGTCCAAGTCCTATGTCGTCGAAAAAATCCGGTTACTTCGGCGGGGATGATATAGATACGGTCCCCATTTTTATCGACGCTT
The DNA here is from genome assembly GCA_019104905.1 of Bdellovibrio sp. Taxonomy (GTDB): domain Bacteria; phylum Bdellovibrionota; class Bdellovibrionia; order Bdellovibrionales; family Bdellovibrionaceae; genus Bdellovibrio. Next base: position 11,703 of record JAHRXB010000090.1, on the reverse strand, counting down.
GTGAGTTTGCTTGGATCCAGATTGCTCATAACTTACCTTTACTTTGTCAAGTAGTCCTCAACAGGTTCTCCCTGAGGGGCTTTTGCTCCCGCGGGTTGAGTTCCTTTTTTAGAAAGAATGAACGCTGCAACAGCGTAGATTTCTTCCTTCTTCATCACAGGTCCCCACGGTGGCATTCCTTTTTCAGCAACACCTTCGCGGATCACCTTGACGATGTCCATGCGAGTTCCTTTTCCGTGGATCCAGTATTTATCCACCAAATCAGGACCGATTAGACCACCCAACTCGGGTCCGTGGCAAGAAGCACACTTAGCAGTATACTGCTCAGCACCCAAGGCGACAACACCGTCTTTGGCAAAAGCGGCTTGCAAGGACTCCTCGGTTTCCATAGGAGCTGCGGAAGTCGCAGTCGCTTTGGTCTTGTCGATTTCCTGCATGGCCACGTTCAACTCTTCAGTCAAAGTTTTGCCTCCGCCACCCATTTCGTAATGGATGTAGTAAATAAAGGCAAAGATGATCGTGATAAAGAACGTCGCCAGCCACCAGGTAGGAAGCGGATTGTCGTGTTCAATGATGCCGTCGTATTCGTGAAATTTTTCTTGTTTGTCGCTCATGTTATTCTCCGTCCTGCAATGGTATCTGCTCCATCTTGTGATAAATCTCTGTGCTGGATTTGCGATAAACCCAGAACAGAACTCCCACGAAGAAGATGAAGAAAATCAGAAGGCCCATACCTGTCAAATGTGTATCGGTAAAGTACTTCAATCCTTCTTGTTTCATTGCGCTTTCCCTTTCTGACCTAGGGCTTGCAGATAAGCGATCAAAGCGATGATCTCTTTCTTTTCAAGACCTTTTGGAGCCCCATTGGATTCCAGGTCCGCAGCGATTTGTTGCGCTTGCTTTTGAGCATGGATGTCAGCGTTTGCGACCACGTCGTCAGCGTAAGGAACACCTACCATTTTCATGACAGAGAGTTTTTTACGAAGAGACAAGAAGTCCGCGTCTTTTTCAGCCAACCAAGGATAGCTAGGCATGATAGATTTCGGAGTCACCGCACGAGGGTCGACCATGTGGCTATAGTGCCATAGGTTCGGATACTTCTTACCAACGCGAGCAAGATCCGGTCCTGTACGCTTAGAACCCCATTGGAACGGACGATCGTACATAGACTCTTCAATAGTTGAAGGTTTTCCGTAACGAAGAACTTCCGCAGCGATCGGGCGAATTTGTTGAGAGTGGCAAACGTAACAGCCTTCTTTTACGTACACGTCACGGCCCGCAAGCTCAAGTGGAGTGTAAGGATCTGTGATGCTGTCAGGTCTGACATACTTGTGCAAAGACAGAGTTGGATAGATCTCGATGACCGAGCCCACTGCGATCGCAAGGAACGCAAGAATAGAGAATAAGAAGCCCATACCTTCCAACTTACGGTGAGCAGTGCCGCCCACTTCGTCGTAACCAGAACGAGCCACTTCAACGGCTTTTTCTTCCTGAGCTTTTGGAGCCAACTGAATGGTTTTGTAGATATTGTAACACATCAAGATAAAGCCGATGAGGAACAACAATCCACCCAACGCACGAACCCAGTAAAGAGGCACGATGCGGATCACAGTTTCAACGAAGTCAGGGTAAACGAGGTTCCCTTGTCCGTCGATTGCACGCCACATAAGACCTTGAGTGATACCCGCGACAACCATGGAGATGTAGTAAAGAAGGATACCAGTCAGACCCAACCAGAAGTGGTTTTCAAGAAGCTTCTTAGAGTAAAGCTGAGTTTTCCAAAGGCGGGGAACGAGATAGTAGATCATTCCAAAGCCCAAGAAACCGTTCCATCCAAGAGCACCGGCGTGAACGTGTCCGATGATCCAGTCAGTGTAGTGACCCAAAGAGTTCACAGACTTGATGGAAAGAAGAGGTCCTTCGAAAGTCGACATACCGTAGAACGTGATGGCGGCGACAAAGAACTTGATCAAAGGTTCTGTTTTCAAAAGATGCCAAGAACCTTTCAAAGTCAAAAGACCGTTGGTCATACCACCCCAAGAAGGAGCCCACAACATCACGGAGAAGATCATTCCCAGAGTTTGTGCCCATTCAGGCATGGAAGTGTAAAGAAGATGGTGAGGTCCTGCCCAGATATAGATGAAAACCAACGCCCAGAAGTGAATGATCGAAAGGCGGTAAGAATACACCGGACGATTCGCTGCTTTAGGTACGTAGTAATACATCAAACCAAGGAAGGGAGTTGTCAGGAAGAACGCCACGGCGTTATGTCCGTACCACCATTGCACCAAGGCATCCTGGATCCCTGCGTACACTGGATAAGAGTGCAAGAAGGAAACAGGGATTGCGATGGAGTTCACGATGTGTAGAACTGCTACCGTGATAATGGTCGCGATATAGAACCAGATCGCCACGTACATGTGTTTTTCACGACGTTGACGGATGGTCATAAAGAAGTTCAGACCAAAGATCACCCACACAACCGCGATAGCGATGTCAATCGGCCACTCAAGCTCAGCGTACTCTTTCCCGTGAGAATAGCCCAAAGGAAGTGTGATCGCCGCGGCAACGATGATAAGCTGCCATCCCCAGAAATGCATTTTTGAAAGCAAGTCTGAGAACATGCGTGTTTTTAAAAGTCTTTGAGAGGAGTGATAGATTCCCGCAAAGATCGCGTTCCCCGCGAACGCAAAGATTGCCGCATTGGTATGCAGCGGGCGAAGACGACCAAACGTGATCCATTCAAGGTTCGCGTTCAGAGGCCAATACGCCAGTTGAAGGGCTGCGATAAGACCAAATAAGAAGGCCGCGCCTGCCCAAACCATAGTCGCAAGAGTAAACTTTTTGACGATGTCATCATCGTAAAAAATCTTCTCGATGAGATTTCCTGTTGTTTTCACAATTGTTTCCTTTCGTTGTCATCATTTAAAATTCTATGAGCAGGAGTCTCCAGGTCATCGAATTGACCTTTGGATGTGGCCCAGAGAAAGGCGGAGACAAAGCCTATTCCCAGCAAAAGTGCCATTGGAATCATAATCACAATAATATTCATCGGAACCCCCACAAGGTCGATAGAATAATCACCACCGAACTGATCGGCATTAGAATAGCGGCCATCATAGGATTGATAAAGCCCAACAACGCAAGGCCACCGCCTAAGGTGTTGTACACCAACGAGATGGTCAGGTTGCGAACCAGTACGCGACGTGTTTGTTCCGAAAGTTGAATCAGATCAAACAGGGGAGCCAGGCCTCCACGAGTGAAATAGACATCCGCACTGTTCAGGCTTAAGTCCACACTGCCTTTGACGGCAATACCCACGTCCGCCGATTTCAAACTGAGAGAATCATTCGCACCGTCCCCAATCATGCAGGTATTGCGGTACTGATCGACGATTTTCTTTTTGTCTTCAGGGAAAAGTTCCCCATGAGAGTTCTCTCTGGAGATGCCACAGATGTCCGCCACTTGATAAACGCGGGATTTTTTGTCGCCAGAAAGAAGAAAACATTGGATCCCTTTTTCTTGCAGCTTCTTTACGGCCGAAGGCGAGTCGGGGCGCAATGTATCCATGAAGTAAAGGCGGCAGATGCTATCGTGACCGCGAATCACTTCAATCGCCGTTTCCGCTTCGTGAGTGCTTTCGGCCAAATGACGAATCTCGTATTGAACGCCGTCAATCGTGCCGCGCACGCCGCGACCCAGGATCTCTTGCGCGTCTTGCACCTCATAGAGGGCTGCGGGGTGAGGCCAGGCTTTACGAAGAGCAAAGGCAATCGGGTGATAAGACGGAGCTTCCAGGCTGAGGATGATCTTTTGAATATCCTGAGGAACCATGGAAGGCTCCGAGTGAGAGAACTGCAAACTGCCCTCGGTCAAAGTCCCGGTCTTATCAAAGAAGACATTTTTAATTTGCAGCATTCTTTCAAGGCTGGTGGCGTCCTTCAGAAGGATGCCGCCTTTCTGGGCCTTTTTAAGAGCAAGACCAAAGGTCAAAGGCGACCCAAAGGCCAAAGCACAAGGGCAAGCCAACACAATCAACGCCAAAGAGCGATTGAAAGCTTCGGTGGCATTGATGTTCATATAGATAAGGAAGAAAAGGGCGGCGACTGAAAAGACGACAACAATTAACTTTTGCGCAAGTCGATCGGTCAACGCAATAAACTTACTTTTTGCCAAGGCGCTATTGTCGAGCTGACGAAGAAGTTGTCCGAGCTTACTTTCCGTAAAGGGGATTTTCACTTTGACTAAGATCTCTTGGTCAAGGACTTGAGTCCCCGCAAAAATCGTCATGCCTTGAGAAAAAACCTTCGGCATGGATTCGCCATTAAACAAAGACATATCCACGGTTGCATGGGCTGAAAGAAGCTCGCAGTCAGAAGGCAGGGTTTGGCTGCGCTGGATCTTTAGAGTGTCGCCGGTTTGGACGGAACTCCATGGGATGTCTTGTTCGGTCTCGTTTTGAATACGGCGGTACTTCGCCGTTTGGAAGAAGGACTTAATGCGTGAAGGGGACAAGTAGTTCTGTTGCACGCGCTTTAAAATGTAGCGAGCCGACAAGATGAAGAACATGAAGCTGGCCGTACTATCAAAGTAAATAGCTTCGTTGCCGATGATCAAGTTGTAGGAGGAAAGGAAGAATCCCGAAAGCATGGCGATGACAATCGGAAGATCGACATTGATAACTTTGTATTTAAGAGAGTTCCAAGCACCGCGATAAAAAGGAATGGCGCTATAAAAAAGTATGGGAAGGAATAGAAAAAAACTCAGCCAGTTGAAAATCTGAGCCCAAGATCCTGCCAAGCCCGCATAAACCGGGATCACAAAAAGCATGGTATTGCCGGCGCAAAATCCCGCGACCGCGATGCGGTTTAAGAAAGCTCTGTTTTCAATTTTATATCTTTCCGCCAAGTTGTCTTGCTTAGAAAGAAGAGTGGGGTTGTAGCCAAGTTCTTTGATGACGTGAGCGACTTGCGCCAAAGAGGCAGAGTCAGAAAGCTTCACCGCCACCGTGGACTGCGCGAAGTTCACTCGTGCACTGAGGATCTCGGGATAAAACTCGGGAAGCTTTTCCAGAAGGTGAACACAGGAAGAACAGTGCAGACCTTCGGCGAAGAAAAGATAATCATACTCTGCATCTTGATCGTGGCGATAAAGATCGCGAAATTCTTTTTGATCAAAATAAGAGTAAGGGTTTACGCCCGCTTTGAGTACCGGCAGGGGGCCCACTCGCAACGCCAAAACTTCGCAAGCACTGCAGCAGTAAGCTGCCCCGGTGGTGGGTACTCCACAATAACCACAATTATGTTGAGACAAGACCTCCATACATCACTCCAAATGCCCAAAGTATGTGGACAAGCAATAATCAAGTATATGATCCAAATCATGTCGCTTGGAATTTCTTGATTCCGATCAATTTTTATTGGGAAACAGACGAAAGGCAAGTTTTAGTCGGATTCAGAAGGCAAGATGCGCAACGAAAAGTTGCGCATGAAAAACAAGCTCATGTTTCTTAGCGAATCTCAGTGCGTTCTCGCAAAAGATCTCTTGAAAGAATACGAATGCTACGGCCATCCGTCTGGTCGATCAAGCCTTCTTTTTCAAACTGAGAAAGAGTGCGAATGACAGTCTCAGGTGTTGTTCCCGCCCACTGCGCGATTTCACGACGTGTCCAGTTCTGATGTGCAAAATGCTCTTGAAGGAAAAGCAAAGCTTCCGCAATACGCTCGGAAGCTCCTTTGTCCATTTGGTCCATCCACTTTTCTTCAGCCATGCGCAAATCTTTTGAGATGTGCGACAAAAGTTTCATCGCCAAGTGAGGATAACTTTTGAAGATGTTCATGATGTCGGCTTTAGGAATAAAACAAAGTTCGCAATCTTCAACCGCCACAGCCGAGGCGTGATAAGGTTCTTGCGCGAAAAGAGAACGATAACCCAAAGCGCCGCCCGGTCCAACAAGACGAAGCGTGTGAGCAGCTCCTGACGGAGACATCACTTCCAACTTCACAAGGCCTTCTTGAATCGTGAAAATTCCCAAGGGATCGTTGCCAGAATAAAAAATAACTTGTCCCGCTTTGAAACGACAAGTGACACGCGCTTTTTCCACCATGAGCAAAACGTCAGGAGAAGAGCATAAGAGACTTTCATTGCGCATACCGCAGGTTTGGCAAGAAGACAGATTATGGACCGAGGGGGTGGACTCTTTTTTACTTGGCATAGTACGTATATACTATCAGAGAAGAAATCTTTCGTCATGAAAGTTTAACGATAGAGCCAGGTGCAACAATTCGTCGTCTTGGGGACCTTTGTAGAGGGGGGTATTAAGCCTCTGAGCCGCGAAAAGGGCCTCCCGAGAGAGATTCCAGGGGGCTAAGACGGCCTCAAAAAGGCGCATAAACTCATATTCTGACGATGCGGACAAAGAGGACAACATCGGGAGGTGGGCCCGCCGTTTGAAATATCCCAGCAAAATCGCCTTGAGGGTTTTCAAGAGATGAAGAGGGACCGAATTCATATCAGACATAAGGTAATGGAACTCGCCGGTGAAGGTGGGGTCTTGAAGAAACATCTTTTGAATTTCTGGGAGAGTTATTACGATCCGCAGCTTCTGGCAAAAGTGAACCTGGGCTTGGGCCTTTTCCGGGTGAGCAAAAAAATGATCGGCATGAATCAGGTCATGGACAATAAAACCCAAAACATCCCGCCCCTCATTCACAAACGTGCTCAGTTGTTCTTCCTCAATAAGCATGCTGATGCAGCGTTGACCTTGAGCCTGCATTTCCAGAACTTCCTCGGGGCTTGGGACCGACGTGAGAAGAATCAGTGGGTAGCGGCCTGATTGCCATGACGCTAAGGAGCGCGCCACCGACAAGGGGATTGAACGCCAACTCAAAGAACAGAAATGATCCACAAAAGCGCGGGGGCTTTCAAGCCTGGTCAAAGACTTGGCGTGGCGCAAAGGCGGGGGAAGATTTTTGCGCAGGACTTCCACAATCTGCGTGGAGGAGACCGAGTTGTGATTATTAGCAGGTGCGGAAAACTCTTGGTTGTGCGGGCCACCTAAGAAATCTTTGGGCCGACGAAGAAATGAAAACACGAAAATATAAGCGGCGGCCATCTCCACATCAGTGAGCAGCCCTTGGCGCCAGAGCTCGATATAACTTTGCAGGCATTGATGTGCCAAAAGGCTTTGATTTTTAAGAAACTCATCATCCAAAAGACGATGACGAAAACGACCGGCACGTAACATAATCTCTGTTCTATTTAAATACCTAACGGAAGTCTAACAAATTACTCGTTGCCAAAGTGTGGTAAGGCCGAATCTAATGAGGAAACAACAAATCTCTAATGGATTGGAGACTTCATGAAGACCTCGCTTCTTATGATGCTGTTGCTGGTGGCTTTGTTTGCGTCGACGGATCGGGTGCAAGCTCAGGAGACATCGGGAAATGCGCAGTTTGATAACTATTATACCGTCAAAGAACAGTCTTCTCTTTCCAGTGAACCTTCCGTATCAATAAATCCCGTGGACGCCGCCGAGAATTTTTGGGATCTCAGTGAAAACCTTCAAGAACTCACTGCTAAAATCTACTCCTTGCTTGATTTTGATAACCATAATGAGAAATACGGAAACGTCAACGAACCCTACAGTCGCAAAAAACATTTTGGAACCTGGATTCGAGATCGCCGAGATACTAAATGTTACAACACGCGAGCTAAAGTTCTTATCCGTGACTCCGCAGTGAATGTGAATTTCAACAGCAGCGGTTGCACAGTGGCTTCGGGAAAGTGGGCGGACCCTTATTCTGGAAGGGATTACACCCGCGCCAGTGATATTCAGATTGATCACTTCGTCCCATTAAAAAATGCTTACATCAGCGGTGCTTATAAATGGGACAAGTTGAAGCGTTGTCTTTATGCTAACTTTTTAGGGAATGACTTTCATCTTTTGCCGGTCTTTGGCAATGAAAATAGCCGCAAGGGGGATAGAACTCCCGAGGAATATATGCCTTTGAACCGAGCCTACAGCTGTCAGTATTTGGCGCAGTGGCTGAAGGTGAAATTGATTTGGTCGTTAGGGCTGACGCCGCCAGAAAAAGAAGCGATCCTTTCTTTGGTTCGCGACAATCACTGCAATAAAACTGAATTAAGTTATACGTCTCAAGAATTGGACCAACAAAGACGTTTTATTGCTGACAATATGAACCTCTGCCAGTAAGCAGAGGTCATGATCTACTCTCAAGAAAAAGTATTAGGAATGTTGTGGGGACTTCATGCCGGGGATTCCTTAGGGGCGCCCCTGGAGTTTTTGCCGCCGTCTGCGGCGTGGAACCAACACACCGAAATTGTCGGCGGTGGAAAATTCAATTGGAAGGCTGGGGAGGCGACGGACGACACGGACCTGATGCTTTGTGTGCTTCGCTCGATTGAAAATCCTCAGACATTTTCTTTTGATGTTTTAAAACAAGAGATGTTGGCGTGGTTTGCAAGTGAACCACCAGATATCGGGACGACTACCATCAAGGGTCTGCGCAATCTCAAGGCGGGTCTGCCATTGAAGGAGTGTGGTTTTGTCGATGAGAAATTTCAAGGAAATGGCTCCATCATGCGAGTGGCCCCTTTGAGTCTTTTGGACGAGCAGGTAGAGGGTGTTTATCAGGGACAATCCATCGTGTCTTTGCAAGAGGTGCTAGAGACGCAAACGAAAATGACTCATGGTCATTCTTATTGCGTGGAGGCGGATCGTGTTTTAATTGCCGCTCTGAAAACGGTTTTGCAAGGGGGCTCCAAGTCTGAAATTTACCAAGCTACTTTGCGAGAGGCGCAAAAACAGTCCCGTCTGCTTTTGCAAAGAGTGCAAGACGTTCCCGCCTTTTCTTGGCAGACACTCCCGACCTCGGGATTTTGTTTTGACACTTTGTGTGCGGGGCTTTGGACATTTCTGAATTATGATAATTTGCAGGATTCCCTGGTGGCGGTCGTCAATCGTGGAGATGATTCAGATTCCTGTGGGGCTGTGGCGGGAGCTTTGTGTGGGGCTTATTACGGAAGCTCCGCGATTCCGGAGCGTTGGCTTAAGGCGCTGGAGTATCGTGATGAAATTGAGTCTCTCTTGAAGGTGAAAAAACTGTTTTGTTAGTTTGCGGTGTCAAGAAATAGCGATAAGTGGACTCGACGCAAAAACGAGCCCCTTGTTTCGGTTCTCATTGGCAGCTTCTTCCGAGTTTGATTAGGATGTTCTTATGACGTACACAACGATAGAACTTCTTGGCACGATATTTTTTGGTCTTGCAGTCATCCACACCTTTATGGTGGGAAGAATTTTGCAATGGTCCCATCACTTTCCCAAAGATTCGTTATGGAGCAACGTGCTTCATCTTTTGAGTGAAATCGAGGCGGTTTTTGCCATTTGGGCTTCGTTGTTCATGGTCATTTACATTGCCCTGGAAGGGTGGGGAGCTGCGATCTCCTATCAAACCTCACTGAACTTTGTAGAGCCCTTCTTTATTTTTGCGATCATGGTGGTGTGTTCGACTCGGCCCATTTTGACGGCGGCTCGGCAGGGAATTTTAGTTATCAGTACGGCGATTCAAAAAGTTTTACGAACGCCTGCGGTGCTGACAGATCTTTTTGTGGTTCTGGTTTTGGGACCTTTAAGTGGAAGTTTTATCACCGAGCCCGCGGCCATGACAGTGACGGCTTTTATGCTGAACTCGATGTTGCAAAAAGAATCCAGTAAATTGATTTATGCTTTGATAGCGGTTCTTTTTGTGAACGTTTCCATTGGTGGGGCTTTGACACCCTTTGCCGCGCCTCCGATTTTAATGGTGGCTCATAAGTGGAATTGGGACTTCGCCTTTGTTCTGACCCATTTTGGTTGGAAAAGTGCCGTGGCGATTTTCATCAACACAGCTTTTCTTGTGTGGATCTTCCGACGGGAGCTTTCGCAAAACTGTATCACCTTGCGGGAGGTGGAAACACGTTTGTCGGGTTCCCAAGCGCAGATTCCAGGTCCGGTGACTTGGGTTCATTTGGTTTTTTTGGCGGGGATTGTCGTGACGGGACACCATCAAAATGCCTTCCTGGGCCTCTTCTTGCTGTTCTTGGGTGTCGCCAGTGTGACTCAAAGATACCAGGACTCACTTCGTCTGAAAGAAAGTTTACTGGTGTCGATGTTTTTGGGGGGCATTATTCAGTTTGGTGCTTTTCAAAAATGGTGGCTGGCGCCGCTCTTGGGAGGCATGAGTGATCTTCTTCTCTTTAAGGGCGCCGTGGGTCTTACGGCGATCACCGACAATGCGGCCTTAACCTATCTGGGATCGCAAGTGGAAACTTTAAGTGAATCCAGCAAATACGCGCTGGTGGCGGGGGCTATTGCCGGCGGGGGGTTGACGATCATTGCCAATGCTCCTAATGCCGCGGGGTACTCGATCCTCAGCCACAAGTTTCCCGGCGGTATCAAACCTCTTAATTTGCTTATTGCGGCTTTGGCCCCTACCGCGGTGGCCATTGCATGTCTCTGGTTGCTTTAGAGGGGTTAATTACGAAATTTCTTTGTCGCGTTGATCTTGATGAGTGAACAGACGCGTATGACTGTGGTTATCCATGATTTTCATCTGTCATTGGGCTTGATCGATTCGGGCTTAGTTAAAATACACACGTTTCCTCCTTGGCGCTGAAGTGTTTTCAACGGAAAGTGAAAGCCATTCCGATGAAAGCAGGAGGCACCATGGAAGTGAGCCGTCAAAAAAGCAGCGAACAGAAAAACAAACAACAAATTGCCGTTGCCATCAATCAGGTGGAACTACGCAACTTCGCCCGGGCCGAGGAAGTGAGAACTTTTCCCTATGGGAAGTTGGAGCTTCTAAAAATGGGCGGTATCGTAATAGGACGGGCAACGTTGGAGCCGGGCTGGCGCTGGTCCACGTCGGTCCAGCCGCTGGCAAAAACCACAAGCTGTGAGGCAGCACACTTTCAATATCATGTGTCGGGAAGGCTGATGGTTCATATGGACAATGGCAAAGAATATGAATGCCGTCCTGGAGACATTTCTCTTATTCCGCAGGGACACGATGCCTGGGTGATTGGCAATGAACCTGTTGTGATCGTGGACTTTCAGGGAATGATGGACTTCGCGAAAGAAAGTGCTCATCACTAAAAGGTACCAATAAAAAAAGGGAACCGCGAACGGTTCCCTTTTAAGAAAAGTGAAGCATCACTCTCCGCAAAGCGGGGACTAGTGACCTGCAGGAGCAGCAGCTTCTTCTTTTTTGTCTTCTTTTTTAGCGTGCTTTTTCTTAGCAGCTTTTTTCTCAGCTTTAACTTCAGCTTTTACTTCTGCAGTTGCAGGAGCAGCAGGAGCTGTAGTTGCAGTGTGAGCAGGTTCGTTAGCTTGAGCAACAACACCAGCGAAAACAAGAGTCATCAAAACAGAAGCGATTTTCATAGTAACCTCCTAATGGTTCTTAGTTAGCTTCGTTAATGGAACGAACTCAGATTAGCAGAGGAGGTTAAAACTCTGATTAAAAGCAGATTAAATGTTTTTAATTTCGAAGGTAAATCGCGCGCCGTGTCCTGAGTGGTTCTGCGCACTTAGCTTGGCGTTATGAAGAACAGCTATTTTTTGAGCAATCGCCAAGCCCAGACCAAAGCCTTTGACTCGTGTTTCCATATTAGAACCGCGAGAAAATCGATCAAAGATAAAGG
>JAHRXB010000044.1 GCA_019104905.1 Bdellovibrio sp. | reverse complement strand
TCCTCAACCACATATTGGGTGGGCTTTGGTGGTTTATAATGCTTTTGGCGAAAAGGACGATGTCCCCGAGAATCTTCGCCTCAAAACCTCTGTCGGCGGAGGTTTTAACTACATCTATCAAAACACGGTTCGCTTTCGCCTGGATGCCACCTCGGAGTCCCTTTATATGGGGGGGCTGGAGACTTATATCAATAAATTCATGATTACTCGATTGGGCTACCAGAACGATACGGACCATAAAAGGGAGCTTATAACCGCTGGTCTGGGCTTCAAAGGCCCCAGATTCGCTTTAAACTACGCTTATCAGGGGAATCCGCAAATCTCAGGAGATTACCGCCATTCGGTTGACTTGGAGATTCCGTTTTGATAATTAACTCGTTCCGTTAAGAACTCGGAGGATTAAAATGGCTTCTAAAACAAAACGTACTGAATACATTCGTGAGAAGAAAAAATCGACTAGCGGCAAAAAGCGTAAAGCGGCTGTTCGCACAAAAGGCACTACAAAATCTGCAAAAGTGCTTTTCAAAGACTAATTTTTCTTTGATTTTAGATATTTAGGAAAAGCCTTTGAGGGGTCCTCAAGGGCTTTTTGTTTTGGGCTTGTGCCCAAACCCCCTGCGGGGCTTACGCGAAAAAACGCCTTCCTGGCGTTTTTTGTTCTGAGATTCTGCCTATTAGCGGCGGCTGAGGGCTCTTCTGAGCAATCCACCATCTTCTTGGACTCCACCTTTGAGGTCCCAGCGGAAAGGAAGTTCAACCCATCCTTCTTGGCCTGGGTAGAAGCGCCACTTTTTGAGGGCGGCCAACGTCTTTGCGTCGAGATTACGGAAACCTGTCGACTTCATCATGCGGAACTTGGTGGGGTAACCTTCTTTACTGATATAAGCGACGAAAGCAATTTCACCCTGGTCGCCACGACGGCGCTCTTCGCGATCGTATTGAGGGCGGGGATTGCCGGGCATTTGACGAAGTTGATCTAAACTGCGTACACCCTGAGGCATTCCTGCGATTTGATTCCCAGGTCCCTGAGAACCCGAGTTCCCGGCACCGTCACCTTGTTTCGTACCAAAACCATTTCCTTGGCCACCTAGTCCGCCGCGTTTATTGGCGGCCTCACGAGCGGCGGCGTCTCGAGCTGCAGCCGCATAGGCGGCGGCTTTTTCAGACGCGAGGGCAGAAGCAATGGCCTTGGCATTTTTTTGGCGAAGAGAGTTTTGCAAAGAAGCCAAACGATCTGCTTCTTCTTTGTTCGCCTCATCCAAAGCGCTCAAGTTTTCATCTTGTTCGGATTCAAGGGCCGCGGCCATGGCTTGCATGGAGCGCTTTTCATTCTCAAGCTTAGCTTTTTGAGATTGATCGATATTTTCGAAGTCGTCGTTAAAGTCCTCATTCAGATGAGACGCCACGGCTACTTTGGCTAACTCGCCTTGGTCTAACTCTGGAGCCTCAATGTCGTCGATCGTCATAGGGACAGCCTTAAAGGTTGTCTTTGGGGCCACGCTGCGAGCGGCCACGGGGACTGCTTTTGCCGGTGACTTGCCTGCTGATTTAACGGCCTTGGCAGGCAATGATTTTGCGGTTTGTGCTTTTGCAGAGGCTTTGGGTTTTGCGACAACGATATCGCCAGGGCTTCCCGCATCCTCCAGTTTTTCCACAAGCGGAGTGTCTTTAGCAATGGGAGTTCCGCCTTGTGTGGGGGGAACGGGTTTGCCTTGAGGGGCCATTCGTGGTGCCGGAACGTCTTCAATTTCAATTGTAATAGTCTCAGTCTTTGCCTGTTCCACAAGAGGAACGGTCATCATCGCAACCATCAAAATGGCGGCGGCATGGGCCGCTGCGGAGAGAGTGATGAAGCGTGAGGTTTTGCTTTGTTCGGGTTCACGGTGAGCCAACAGCCAAGTATCAAAATCAATGGCGCTGGAGCCCTCTTCGTGGGACTTGGCGTTTTGCTTGGGAGTTTCTGCCGCAAAATCGGCGTGAGCCATTTTAAAGTCGAACAGGCTCAACTGATCTTCCTTATTTGACTTGTCGCTATCGAGGTTAAAACCCATAAAAACTCCTGTGCTATCAGAAGACGCATTATCAATTCCTGGGCCACACGAGGAGGGTCCTTATTGGAGATGAGAAATGGGTTTGGGTATTTATTTCAGAGGTGTTCGGGCCTTTGGCAGCCTATTCTGGCAGAAGGCCCTCAGGGATTTGTCCATTGGCGATGGCTGAGGCGACTTTGAGATGATCGGGGTGGCCCACGATATTCACCACTTCCGACAGGGGCAAAGGATCTGGATGAGGTATTTTGATTTTTTTAAAATCAAGAATACGGCGATGACTGTTCTCAAGATCTTCTTTGCTAAGGCTTCCTTGGGCCAGGGCTCCTAAGACAGATTCAATGGCCTGCGGAGGAACCTCGGGGTCGTTGCAATAAAGAAGTAAATCGACTCCGGCCTTTAGAGCGCGTACAGGAACCTCATCAATACCATAGTGTTTGGTCATGGCTTTCATTCCAAGATCATCTGTCACAATCAAACCACGATAGCGGCACTCATCGCGGATGATTTGTTTGACGAAAATCTCTGAAAGAGTGACGGGCCATTCGGGGTCAATTTTTGGAAACTTAATATGAGAGGTCATCACCATATCAACGCGTGACTTGAAGGTTCTTTTGAAGGGAACCAGCTCGCAAGATTCCAGGCGAGCCATGTCCACATTTTCAACGGGAAGATCCTCGTGACTATCAATTAAAGTATTTCCGTGGCCGGGGAAGTGTTTTGCGCAAGTGATCACTTCCGCTTTGATATATCCTCGCACCAGAGCAGAGGCATGTTTGGCAACCATCTCGGGATCTGAGCTGATCGAGCGATCGCCGATCACGGTGTTGGCGGGATTTGTGAACACGTCTACGCAAGGGGCGAAGTCTAAATTGATTCCAACAGCCTTGAGCTCTTGTCCCATGCGATTTGCGAAATGGAAGGAAACTGTGGGGGCATCAAGATCGCCAAGTTTTCTGAGTGGCGGCCAAATGGTGAAAGGAGCCTTCAAGCGATGCACCCGACCGCCCTCCATATCAATGCCGATAAAAAGAGGTGCTTTGTCAGCTTGCTTGTGGCGAAGAGATTGAATTTCTGCGCAGAGATCGCGGACTTGTTTTGGATCTGCGACATTGCGCCCGAAAAGACAAACCCCACCGATATTGTTTTCAACAATAAATTTTTTTTCGTCGGGGGTGAGGGCGTGTCCTGAAATACCAATAAAAAAGTGCTGACCAACAATGTGCCGCATGCTCATGGCTTAGTTTCCTTTACTATCTGCTTTTTCCGGTTGAGCTTTGATGATGATACCCTGTCCTGGAGGAACTCCCATTTGTTTCGAGGGAGGTGGTGCTTGAGACTCGCGCTCTTTTAGTTTCTGGGCGCGACTGGCCACGTTGGCCTGTCCAGCGGGAACAGAGCCAAACAAGGTTTTAAGTATATTTGCGCTATATGACTGTCCCGTCGTCGCATCAGTCGGGTTGGCGACAAGTTCGGTGGTGATACCTTGGCCCATGGCATTGGTGCCCAGGATCTCGCCTCGGTCATTAACGTAACTTAAGAACTTGATGTCCTTAAAGGTGTTGAGAATTTTAAAACTTTTAAAACTATTGAACATTTCTTCTTTACCGACAAGAGCTTGTCCCTTGTAGATCGCGGCATCTTCTTCGGCGATGGCTTGGTATTCATAGTTTGTCTCAGAACGAAGACCTTCTTTACTTTTTAGCATGAGATAAACCAGAAATGTCGAAAGGAACGTCCCCTTCGGGATCTTTTTTTCGATGCGCTGAACTTTGCCGCCGGATTTAACAACCGCACTTAAGCTGCCGCCCTTAAATTTGGCATCAATCGTTTTACTCTCTTTGCCCGCCAAGGCGGTGTATTCATAGGAAATGGGAGCCAATTCAGAATCGGCGGTGGCTTTGAGGCTTTCGGTGACTTCCCCGGCACCTTTTCCGGTTTTTAAAAGATAGGTCGATATAAACTGTTTCTTTTTGTTGTCGAATTCATAGCGACTGACCACGTATCCAATATGCTGATCGCCTGAAAGAATCTTCGAGTAGCCCTCAAATAGAATGTCGGCATGAGCCCCCAAGGGAGCAAGAGTCAGAAGGATCAGAATGAGGAGTAATTTTTGGACCATCGTCGAGTTCCCTCCATAGAACTATGTCCAAAAGTCTGTCATCTCACTATAGAACAAGTCAAAGTTTTCGAGGTCGAGTTGTTGCTTCGAGGGAAAGACTACGAGAGAATGTTTAAACACAGATGTTCAATAAGCGAAGCACATTTATTCAGAATCTTAACAACCGCAAAGGGCAAGTCGCTCTTTTTGTTGCTTTGATATTTCAAATCTTGTTTTTGTTTTTTGCGATGATTATCAACGTCGGTCTCTTGGTGCATCACAAAGTGAATCTGCAAAACTCTGTGGATTTAGCTGCTTATTACGGAGCGATGAGGCAAGCCGAGAATATGAATGCCATTGCTCACGTTAATTATCAGATTCGTCAAAGCTGGAAGCTTTTGGCTTGGCGCTATCGCATGTTGGGGAGCGCGGGGGAGTGGACTCGGCATCCTTATGATAAGATGACAAGGAGGCTTCGTTCGGAGCCCATACCTGACGCATACTCCGGCAGTGATGCCGTTCTAAACGACTATTTAGAAGCACCCTCCTTTTGCATTACCTATGTCCCCTTTAGTCCGATGCCAAAAGGGGAAAACACATGTAGAGATATGGCGACGCGAAGTGGGATCAAACTATTCCAAGCTCCGAAATTTATGGCTGCACACCAAGCTTTTTCCGGAAGTATTCGTGCTGCGACCTTGGCGATGCAGACAGATGCAATGAATAGATGTAAAATATTTGGGTCATTTAACTATTTGATGCTGGGAAAGTTTGTTGTTGCGTTTAATATTGATCAAGCTGAGCGCATGGAACTGATTGCCTCTTTATCTCGTGCCACAAGCCTTGCCAAGGACAACTTTTATGACCTCGACGGTCAGGAAGCTAAGGTGGGAATTGAAAATACTTTTGTGAATAACTTAACTTCTGCTAACCGAAGTTCAGTGATTAAGGATAAATTTAAAGTTTTCAATTCGCTGGGAGCGGACGGATGCAACTCGACGATGGCTGGCCCGGGACAGCCTGCAACATGGCTAAAACCTATTCGTATCTATCCGGGCTTCAATTACATAGATACAACATGCAACAACACTCTTGTGCAGCCTGTTCAGAAGGAGTTTACGGCTCAGAATCTGCCCGAACATAGGGAGTTTAGTCCTGATCTAAACTCAGCTATCAATGTATTAAAGGACTACGTTGGTTGGCGTGAGAATTTAAACGATAACTATAATTTTTCAATAGGCGTGGAAAAGAACCCTTGGTGTATGGCTTACGTTGGCGTTTCTGCCGAAACTGCGCCTAAAATACCTTTCTCTCCCTTTGGTCAAATTCGACTGAAGGCGCGAGCTTTTTATAAGCCATTCGGGGGGAGAATGGGGCCTTGGTATATGAGTAAGTGGGCGCCTGGCGCAGAGTTTTCAAGCGGAGGAGAGAAGGTAGATCCGCTTTTGCCGCCTCGTATGACAGACCTTGCGTCTTTGGGAACAATGAATGACCCTTCGAACCAAAGATACAGAGCTGCGAATTTTAGCCGATTTGTTGGCGATAAGGTTGGTCTTCAGAGTTATAGGGCTTTGGGGTATTATGGTAGAGCGATTTATGAGCTGTCGCCTCAGTGGCAAAGTTCACAGATAAAGTCAGAACGAGAACTTGCTGATGGATATAACTATGATTCATCCCCAAACTTCGCGCATTGGGATCACTTGCCATTTGAGTTTACTAAATCTGGCGGTGATATCTTGGCTTGGGATTCTAAAGAGAATGCGCCTTCAAGAATGCGCGATCTTGAGCTGACGGCCGTTCTTCCTGACGCCTTTGATATTGCTTACTATTCCATTGAACCTGACTTCTATCACAACTATTACTTGAAAATGAAAAATGGCTATTTGAGTCCAAGTGGCCCTGCGAAGTTTGGTAAAGAGTTCCGCCCAGATATTGGCTATCATAAAGGATATGAACCGCTCGAGAAGTTTAGTATTAGGAATCAGTTCGAGGTTTTAAAACAGACGGGTCTTAATATTCCTTATAAAGATCAGTTGACCTATATGCTCACAGATTGGAAGAGTGCTTTAACCTCGTGGGCTCCTAAAAATCTCACGGATTATTCGTTGGATACAAATCGTTTTGGAAAATGTCAGGTTGAGCCTAAAGGATCTGATGCCAACAGCCCTACGCCACCGACCTCTGGAAACTGTGTTGTGGGTGGTTCTACTGGATACTCAGTGAAAATGGTTTCTTCGCAATATCTTCGATCGTCAGAGCTGTTCCTGGGGGGTGATGGTGGTGGCTCCGGCCCTCTTCGCAATCCGCCTCCTGCGGATGATGAATTCTAATATATTTCCCTCTCGCTGTTTCATATTGAGATGTCTAATAAATTCTCAAGATTAGCAGACCTTTGTCCGAAAAGAGATAGGTAGGGGAATCTTATGAAGAGAATGAACTTATTGGTTTCATTTTTATATGCCGTCATTATGTTTGTGACCATAGATACCGCTTTGGCACAGGAAGCCGCTGGTGATGCGACTCAGGCAGCCGCGCCAACTCAAGGAGCTGGCGGTGGGGCGGCTCTCGGGGCTGAAGAAAGTCAGGTTAAGAACTACCCTGAATCACCAACAACAGTTGAGAGTTCTTCAAAGAGCCTTGCGGCGGTACCGCCTGAGGCAGCGCCGCAAGCAGTTGTTAAAATTCCTGGCCTAGAGCAGATTCAGAGCGGTGCGACTCTTTTTGCAAAATATCACGCGGCCTGCTCCAAAGCTCAGCCTGCGGCAGCTTTTGTTTGTCGTGAAGACACAAGTCCTAAGTTGGCAGATACTATTGCGACAGTGAATATGGGTGTTTCCGCTTTGTCCTCTATTTCTGTCAATGACAGTTGTAGTGGATTTGCAAAGGTCATGGATCTTGCGAAGATGGGGATGACAGCATATACGACAATATGCACCTCTGCCCGTGCAGCCTGTGAGGCATCGTGTTCAAGTTCGAAGCAGGGCCTTGAACAGCTAAAAAAAGGATTGGAAATGGCTAAGGGAACTACTTGTACCCCTAATCCA
>JAHRXB010000037.1 GCA_019104905.1 Bdellovibrio sp. | reverse complement strand
AAGTTTCCAATAGAAACGGCCCTTCAGCTCCTTCAATACCTCCCGAGTCAAAAGGCCGACGCCTCCGACGAAGTGAAGGGTTTCCATTAAGAAAACTGTGAAGGGCAATCCAAGGTTATTCATCAGGGAGCCTTAAAATATCGTTTAAAGTCTTCAAAGGCGGGTTCTTCAGAGGAAAATTGCACTTGAACACCACCATAGCTGAGGGTGTAGTTGCAGCCATTCTTCTTAAATACTAAAAGAGAAATTTGCACCGGAATGCCGTCGACTTTGCCCCGAGCGATCGTTTGGTGGGCGGCTCTTGAGTTATAAGTCAGCTCTTCAGATTTCACGATTTCTAAATTGCTGAGTGCGCTCAAAGATTCATTTTCAATTTGTGAAAGAGAGGGGTCGTTGCTGCTTCCGCATTCAGAAAAAAAAGAAATAGTATTGCCCGTTTGGGAACTTAACCAGGTTTTATCGGCCTTGGAGGTGGTGATTTCCTTGAAGGGAGCTGCGGGGGCTTTGAATTCCACGTCCTTTGCAGACGTAGATTTCCCGCCGGGGAATTGAACCGACACACAACTTCCAAGAAGCAGACTCATGATGCAGATAACAAAGTGGTTTCTCATAACGCCTATCTATCGGAATCTTTTGATGGAAAATTCAGTCTGACAATGTGAATTAGGACCAAAGTCTCTGTCATGAGTTTGTCAGGCCTGACAGAAATTCTATGAAACTTTTTGCCCATCTTGAACATATTTGCCAATGGACCTTTGAAAGGGCTGGCACCGTATGTGCAACAGCACAAAGAAGGAAAAGAAGGGGTTCAAGGAGTGAACACTTTGCGATTTGTGATTATGGCAGGATGCCTGTTCTTAGGTCTAGCTTCAGCAGAGGCTAATAAGGTCAATGGCGTGATTAATTTTCAAGGGGACACCGTTCACTTGGAATTTCTCGGTCAACAGAACTGGGACTATGACGTTAAACGCCTTGAAAAGAAAGGTCAGACCGTTGTTGAAATGACGGTGCCAGCCCTGGATGAGTCCACAATTAAGTCATTGAATTCCTTTAAAAGTGATTTCGTAACTCAGGTGTCCGTGGATCCCAAAGGGCCTGATGGAAAGCATGTAGTTTCGTTTACTCTCTCAGGTGAGGATATCGACACCTTTGACTACCTGACGGACCAGCCTTCCCGTTTGATCATGGATTTCTACTTAAATCCCAACGCTAAAGCGAAGAAGGTCAGTAAGCCCGTGGTAGACGCTAAAAAAAATGAAACTCTTCCCACGGAGTTGCCTGCTAAGTCTTCAAAAGAAATCGCTAAAACAAAAACTGACAAGAAGAGAAAACCCGCAACCGCTGACGCCTTGGCGATCGGCAATCAAGGCGTGGCCGTCGCACAAAATGAGACCGTCGTAAAGTCAGGAATCTTTGACGGTGGCGATCCTGAGTACAGTCGCTTTTCTATTAAGGACTATGAAATCAAGGAAGAATCCTTGATCCGCGCAAAAGACAACTACTACATCCCCTTCCCGATGTTAGAGACGCCCGTGACTTATTGGGAAAAAATGAAGGTCACTCCGACGCTTTATGAAATCTCCGCCAAGTCGACAGAAGAAAATAAACAAGCGCGCTTGCTTTTGACGCTCTTTGAAAAGCAGCGATATGCGGTTTTTCTTAAGACTCAGCAGTGGTTTAAAGAAAAATATCCTGAATCAGAATATAATGAAGTCATTGATTATATGACTGCGGATGTGCATTTGGCTTTGTGGCAAAATGAGGGACGCAGCCAGAGTTATGATGAAGCTATTCAAAGATATAAAGATGCCGTCGCAAAATATCCACGGTCCCCTTTGGCAGAAAGAACCTCTCTCAAGATTGGATATCTGTCTTTTGAAAAGGGAGACTATTTAGGAGCACTCCGTCTTTTCAACGAACATATTGAAAATAAGAACTTTGGTGACAGTGATGTTGTTTCCAAAGATTTGGCCCGTTTAGGAAGTGGTTTGGCTTTCTTGAAGTTGAGCAAGTGGGATGATGCTGTGGCTCAGTTTGATGCGGTTGAAAAGAATTCGAAGAACCGTGATTTGAAGGTGGAAGCCGCTTTCCGCCGTGGCGATGTTTGGGTTCGTGCTAAAAATTATACCAAGGCCGTTGAAGAGTACCAAAAAGCCCTGACGAAATACCCAGAAGGGCAAGGTTCGTATCCGAATGCCTATTACAATCAGGCCGAATCTTTATTTTGGATGAAGAAATACAACCAAAGTTTGGATGTCTACCGTGACTTTGTGAAGAGATTCCCAAGCAGCAATCATGCTCCCTTTGCTATGACTCGGTTAGGAGAACTCCTCGAGATTTTTGGCGCCGACAAGTCTCGCGTGATGGGAGCCTATCTAGAAACTTATTTCCGTTATGGTGAAAATCCAAGTGCGGTGATTGCCCGTCTTCGTCTTCTGAGTGCTCGTATGAAGGGCATGAAACCCAAAGAAGTGAATAACGCCGTCAGTGAAATCATGTCTTTAGCAAAAAAAGTAGATCTTCCTAATATGGAGCAATTTGCGACAATCATGGTGGCCGATGGTTACAGCAGTCGCAGCGAGCATCAAAAGGCGATTGATCTTTTGTCAAAATATTATAAGGAGCATCCGACCTCTGTGGATGTGCCTTTGCTGACAAATAGAATCGTGGCCAATATTAATGAAAAACTTCAAACGGAAGTGGACGACGGAAATTTCATTCGTGCACTAAAAACACACAGTCAATATGCTGATACCTGGTTGAAGAATTCCAAGCGTCTGGACACGAAATATAACATCGGCCGAGCTTTTGAGATGGGTGGAGCCCCCGCTGAGGCTGAAAAATATTATAAAGATGTTTTGAATCGCACTTACGCAATTCGTGGAACTCAAGAGGCAAAAGAAATCCAAATTACGGAGCAAAGTCCCTCTGAAAGCGAATTGAACCTGCGTTTGGCTTCCGTTTTCAATCAGGAGCACAAATACAATCAGGCCTATGAGTATCTAAAAAATATCAAAGCACCTGAGCAGCTCAAAGAACAAGATCAAATCGAAAGAGTTAATATTGCCGTTCGTCTTTTAGAAAAGCGGGGCGATCATGAATCTGCGATTCGCTATTTGGGTGAACTTTTAAGAACCTGGAAGGGACAGCCGTCACTCGTGGCGGATCCTTATCTTAAATTAGCGGACTTGCAGATAAAACAGGGACGTTCTGCCGAAGCTCTTCAGGCGTTGGAAATGGTTGATCAGTTGTCCAAAGATTCTGGAAAAGTCGCTGCAGCAACTCATGCGAAAGCTTTGGAGATGATGGGTGATATCTATTTGGAAAAAGGCCAGGAAGAAAAAGCGACGGCCGCGTACGATCGCCTTCTTGAAAAATACGAAGACAGTCGTCCGTTGTCTTCCATTCGTTACAAGTTAGGTCAGATCTACTTCAAGCGCGGCGAAATCCAAAAAGCGGCGGAAGTATGGAATGACTTTAAAGGCGAAAAAAGCGCTTTTTGGAAGAATTTAGCCCAAGAGCAACTGAAGAATTCTGAATGGCGCGATGGTTATAAGAAATATATCAAGAGAATTCCAGCGATGTCTGAGAACGAGCAAGGCAAATAGGAGTTTTGATGTCGTACTTTGATTTTGATGCTTTACATATCGAAGATAGAAAAATGCATGAGGTAAAGCAACTCAGTATGCAATTGGCGACCACCCAAGCAAGTTTATTGATTGTGGGCGAGGCCGGTGTTGGTAAAACAAGTTTGGCTCGCTACGTCTACACAAAAAGCCGGTCGCCGCGCCTGTATTGTTTGGACTGCAAGAATGCCGGCGGCTTTGATTTTTCTAAAGTGGATGGCGGCACTCTTTTGATTGAAGATCTCGATTGTGCAAGTGTCACCATGCAGAATGATTTGATGAAGTTGGTGGAAAGAACTGATGGCTCTCGCCCTCGTTTCATTTCAACGTCACGTCGTGATATTCGTGCACTGGTCAAACAAGACCAGTTTCGCCAAGATCTTTTTTATAAGTTGGCGGTCGTGCATTTGGAAGTTCCTCGTCTTGAAGATCGGGCCCTGGATTTTCAGAACATCGTGAGTTTTATTCTGGAAGTGGCCCAGATCATTCATGGCAAGAGTGGACTGCGTTTAACTGCGGAAGCTTACGAGCGTTTGAATTCTTGGAACTGGCCCGGCAACATTCGAGAACTTGAAAATGTGCTGGAAAGAGCGGTGGTCCTTGCAAAATCTTCACTGATTGGACCCGAAGCCATTCAATTTGAGGCTATTGTTGAGGATATGGCCTTGGATTTTGCTCCAGGAATGTCCCTTTCCGAGGTGGAAAAGCGTCTTATTTTACAGACCTTGGAGTTGACGGCTCAGAACCGGACCCGGGCGGCACAGATGTTAGGCATTAGTATTAGAACATTGAGAAATAAACTTAATGAATACAAGGAGGAAGGGGTTTTATGAGTAGCGGACTTTTCGATAAAACAACCAGCGCTCTAGCCACGTCTCTGTCGATGAGGCAGCTCCGTCATAATGTGACTTCATCAAACATCGCCAATGCGGAAACCCCAGGGTATCACGCAAAAAAGATGGATTTTGAAGGGGCTTTGCAAAGAGCCCTCGACTTGGATGGCGGTAATTCATTAAGCACCAGCAGTCCTGAACACTTCGCGGTGGGGGGAAACTCCGTCACGAAAACTCGTCCTGATATTTATGAAGACCCCGAAGGGGCCGTGAATAATGACGGTAACACCGTGGACGTGGAAAAAGAGATGTCAGCGTTGTCTGAGAACGCAATCATGTATAAAGCGGCTTTGCAGTTGATTAATAAAAAAATGGCAGCCTTGAAGTATGCCGCGACTGAAGGGCGGTAATAGATGGCTGATTTTTTGACCGGGATGAGAGTCAGCAGTAGTGGTATGGCGGCGCAAAGAATGCGCATGAATACTATTGCCAGCAATATTGCCAACATCAATACGACTCAGACTCCGGAGGGAGGCCCCTATCGCCGTAAGGACGTGGTTTTTGAGGCCATGCCAGACGCGAAGAACTTTGGGGAGATTATCACCTCCTCAGATCCCGCGGGGAACTTCCAGCGAGTCCAGGTCACAGATGTGATTTCAGACAGAAAAGCTCCTTTGTTGAAGTATGAACCGGATCATCCTGATGCGAATGCGGATGGCTATGTGGCTTATCCCAATATCAACCTCATGGAAGAGATGACCAATATGATACAGGCCTCTCGCTCCTATGAGGCCAATGTCACGGCTTTGCAGGCATCCAAGGATATGGCGCTTTCGGCTTTGGAGATAGGCAGATAGTTCCTGGACCTGGGCAATTTTTAAGGACTTTTTGAGTTTAGTTATATTACAATTTTTATAAGGAGAAGGTGAAGCCATGGATGGTTTTACTGTATCAAATGCGAATAGGTTTCTCGACACAGGGATCACTCGTGATTCCAAGTCGTTAAGCATCGAGAGCCCTTCATCATCGAGTTCCACAGCAGGTACTGGTAAGAGCTTCGCCGACACCCTAAAAGAGGCCGTTGGGAGCGTGAATGAAATGCAGAAGGCTTCAGACAAAGCCATGCAAAATCTCGCAACCGGAAAAACGGATAATGTCGCTGATGTTATGATCGCGGCAGAAAAAGCAGACATCGCCTTGAAGGTGATGGTGCAAGTGCGCAACAAGATTATTGATGCGTACCAAGAAGTCATGAAGATGCAGGTTTAGTTTTTTAGGTCGGAGGGGTTACCTTGAACAAAATTTTCGGTGGATTGGTCGTCCAATTTCGTGAGTTCTTTAAAAACTTGGGACCAACCAAAAGACTTTCGGTCGTTGCAGTTACCGTCATCGCGGCCATCGCGATTTTGACGATGCTCTTCATGGCATCCGGGAAGGACTATGTTCCACTCTTTACGAACATTCCGACGGAACAAGTTTCGACGATGGTGGCGAAACTGAATGAAAAGAACATCCCCTTCCAATTGCGCGATGGCGGTCAGACGATCGCAATCCCCAAAGAGTTGTTGCATTCGACACAAATGACTTTGATGTCAGAAATCGGTTCGCCTAAGATGGGCTCCATCGGTTTGGAAATCTTTGATAAGCAAGATTTCGGAATGAACTCTTACGCTCAAAAAATCAACTATCAAAGAGCCTTGCAAGGGGAGTTGATGAGAGCGATTAACACTTTGACGGCGGTGAAGCAGTCAAAGGTGATTTTGGCGTTGCCGAATAAGAAGACCTTCCTTGAAGAGGGCGGGCAAGCTTCGGCTTCTGTCGTTGTCGAGCTGCACCAGGGAAAAGAACTAGCTCCTGAGCAAATTCGTGGTATTCGCTACCTTGTTGCCAATGCCGTTGAAGGTTTGGATGCCGACAAGGTGACAGTCCTTGATGAACGTGGAAAAGTTTTGACCCGTCAGTCCGATGGGACGACCGGGGGCTCTAATGAGCTCTTGGATCTTAAGGCAAAAATTGAAAATGATTTGAAAGATCGTATTGAAGATATTCTCGCCAAGGTCGTGGGACATGCCAAAGTGGTGGCGAAGGTGGATGCCACCTTGAATCACCGCGTGATTTCTTCTGTGGAAGAGTCTGTGGATCCTGATAAAACGGCCATTCGCTCTCAGCAATCCGAAGAGGAATCTTTAGATGGCTCACGCACCAATCCATCGGGCGTTCCGGGAAGTCGTTCCAACCTGCCTGGTGCGGAAGATCAAGGAACCGTGGGTTTCCGTCAGGATGTTAAAAAGGAAATCAAGACAACAAATTATGATGTTCCTAAAACAGTTCGCAACATTCGTGAAGCAGCGGGTGCTTTAGAGCGTGTCAGTGTCGCTGTGGTGGTCGATGGATTTAGCACGACCGTGACTAAAGAAGACGGTACGACGGAAACCAAATGGCAGCCGCGTTCCGCTGAAGAACTCAAAAAATACGAAGATCTGGTAAAAAATGCGATCGGCTATAATACGGCTCGAGGCGACAGTGTTCGTATTGAAAATATCCAGTTTCAGCCAGAGGACTTCTCGGAAGCTGAAAAGATCCTGACGACATTAGAGCGTAAAAAGTTGATCCATGCCTTGTTCAAGTGGGCGCTTTTGGGATTCAGCTTGGCCCTGTTCTTCTTTATTGTGGTTCGTCCCTTCATGCAGTGGATTACTGATAGCTTCCAAGACTCTGTTGAGGAGATGTTACCTAGAACCATTGAGGAGCTTGAAGAACTGCAGTCTGTCGATAGCACATTGCCTGGTATGTCGACGGCTCTTCCGGTATTGCAAGAATCTATTGATCCTGAAAAAGCCGAAAGCGAACTTCTTAAAGATCGTATTATGGCGACGATGTCTCGAGACGAAGAGAAAGCAGCCAATGCCTTTGGTATGTGGCTTGTTAGGAAGGATGGCTAATGAAACTTCATAAGGCCGAAAATATTGAGTATGAACATTTGAAAGGTTTTGATAAGGCCGCAATCCTTATCAATTATCTTGGACGAGATGCGGTGAAAGTCCTTCTTCGCCACATGGACGACGCCGACATTCGCAAGCTGATTAATCAGATGAGCAAATTACGTGTTGTTCCGGTTCATGTCACCAAACGTGTTTTAGAAGAATACTATGAAATGATCTCTGAAACAGAAGACTATATCTTCTCAGAAAGTATTTCTGCCAAAGACACGATCGTCGATGCTTTGGGAGAAGAGCGAGCGCGTGGTATCCTCGGGGGTTTGAACATCACTTCGGGGGGCTCACGCTCTTTGGAGTCTTTAGAGATGGTCGATGCGAAATCCTTGGCAACGTTCCTAGTGAACGAACATCCGCAGACCGTGGCGGTGATTTTAGCGCACTTAGAACCTGAAAAAAAGGGCGAGGTTTTGAAACGTCTTCCCGAGGCTTTGCAGGCTGAGGTGGTGCTTCGTATGGCCAACCTTGAACACGTGGACCCTGAGTTGATTGCAGAGATTGACCGCGTGATGAAAAATCAGCTCTCAAATACAGCAACGGTCGAACAAGCCGCATTGGGCGGTGTTCAGCCGGTGGCAGAGATGCTCAACGTTATGGACAAGAACACGGAAACGGCGATCATGTCGCGCTTGGAAGAGAAAGATCCTCTTTTGGCGGAAGAAATTCGCAAGTTGATGTTCGTTTTCGACGATATCGTTAAAATCGACGACCGTGGTATTCAGGCTCTTCTCAAAGAGGTTCCGAACGAAAAGCTTTTGTTGGCCCTCAAAACAGCCAGCGAAGATATTCGTGGAAAAATTCTCAAGAATATTTCTCAGCGTGCGGCCGATATGCTGCGTGAAGATTTGTCGAACATGGGACCTTCTCGTTTGTCCGACGTAGAACAAGCGCAGCAAGAGATCGTCAACGTTGCGCGACGACTCGAAGCTGAAGGAAAAATCTTGATTGCAAGAGGTGGTTCAGAAGATGCCATGGTCTAATTTGAAGCCGAATACAAACCGCGTTTCAAAATCGGTCCTTCCCAAGGAGCTGGCAGAAAAAACTGTGCTGGAGTTCGTTCCGGCCCGTTTTGATCTGGGCACTCCCGAGCAGGCATTGAATTACCTGGCGGAAAAAGGTAAGGGTTCTGATTTCCGTATGAACGATGCGGTTCGGGTTCAAACGGGTATCGATCAAGTTGAAAAAGTCAGTGAAGAAGAAAAGGTTGAAGCTGCCGCCTTGGAAAAACTCAAAGAGATCCAAGAAGGCGCTTATCAAGAGGCCTATCGACTGGGACTTGAAGAGGGTCGTAAAGAGGCTTTCGAAAAGGTCTCCGCCGAGATTGCTGAGCGCATGGAATCCATGGATGCGCTTTTAAATGCGATCAAAGAGATGAAAAAAGAGATGGCTTCGTTCAATGAATCCCATCTTATTAAATTGACCTTTCAGATGGCGGCGCGTTTGGCAAAGACCGAACTGCACAACAACAATGAGGCGATGGTGCAAATCCTTCGTGATGCCGTCAGTCTTTCGCAGGACGAAGAAAATATCACCGTGCGAGTTTCTCAAGGTCAGTTTGAATTTTTGGAAGAACTTAAGAAAGAAACGGGTCGTGAGTTTGAATTCATCAAGCGCATTCGTTTCGAACCTAGTTCCGAAGTGGCCGATGGCGGTTGTATCGTCGAAACTAACTACGGTGAAGTCGATTCGCGCTTAGAACAACGTATCGAACAACTTTGGACTGTGCTTTCTGAAAACATGCCTAAAGTAAAAGACAGGATTGCCGGCTGATGAACGAGCTAGAGCTGAATCTGGAGAAATATTCTGAAGTGGTCAGCAGCATCCACTTGACCAAGGATAGTGGCAAGGTCACTGAGGTCAATGGTATGTTGATCAAAGGGTATTTACCCGGAGCTAGTGTCGGAAGTATTGTGCAAATCATTCCCAGCGGAATGGATAAGTCCTTCTTAGCTGAGGTCGTTGGATTTAAAGACAAACATGTTTTGATGATGGCTCTCAATGACATGAGAGGCGTGGCTTTGGGCTCAAAGATTGTTTTAGCTCGTCAAATTGCCACGGTTCGCGCCGGCGAAGAGCTTTTAGGACGCGTGGTGGACGGCCTGGGTCGTCCCCTTGATGATAAGGGCGAAGTCGAGAATTTCCGAGAAGTCCCACTGTACAGTGAAGTCCGAAACCCTTTGGAACGAAGACCCATTCGCGAACCTATTGATTTAGGGATTCGCGCTATTAACGGAGCATTAACCGCAGGTCTAGGTCAGCGTGTCGCCATTATGGCGGGCTCTGGAGTTGGTAAGTCCGTTCTTTTGGGGATGATGGCTCGGAATACCAATGCCGATGTCAACGTCATCGCCATGATCGGTGAACGGGGACGTGAGGTTCGAGAATTTATCGAGCATGATTTAGGACCGGAGGGCATGGCTCGTTCGGTGGTGGTTTGCGTGACGAGTGACCAAAGTCCTCTCTTGCGGATGCGCGGAGCTTACGTGGCTACTGCTTTGGCAGAGTATTTTTGTTCACAAGGGAAGAATGTTCTTCTGATGATGGATTCGGTCACTCGTTTTGCGATGGCCCAAAGGGAAATCGGCCTCAGTACTGGCGAGCCACCGTCCCAAAAAGGTTACACCCCCAGTGTTTTTGCGACCTTGCCAAAGTTGTTAGAAAGAGCTGGCTCCTTCGAAGGGGAAGGCAGTATCACGGGGTTCTATACAACGCTGGTTGAGGGGGACGACATGAATGATCCTATCGGGGATTCCGTTCGTTCTATCGTTGATGGGCACATTGTTTTAAGTCGTGCTTTGGCACAAAAAGGACATTTCCCGGCTATTGATATTATGCAAAGTGCAAGTCGAGTGATGCGCGCCGTCTCGTCACCAGAGCATGTGAAGTTAGCGCAGAAGTTAAGAGAAACCTTGGCAATTTATAAAGATGCCGAAGATCTGATCAATATCGGGGCTTATAAGCCGGGGTCGAACCCCAAGATTGATAAGGCGGTGAAAGTCATCGATGGAGTGAATGACTTTCTTAAGCAAAGAGTCGAAGACCCGACGAATTTTACTCAAACGATTCGGCAAATGCAGCAGATCCTTGTCAACGCTTAATGCGTCTGGCGCACAGTGGGTAGGGCCGGAGGCCCGGAACTGGAGTAGCTTACATGAAGTTTAAATTTCCGCTGCAAAAAGTACTTGAACATCGCAAGATCAAAGAAAACTTGGCCCAAAAAGACTTTCAAGAAGCCATGATGCTGCTGAATGAGGAAAATGCTCGCCTTGAGCAGATGTTGCAGCAGAAAACGGGGGCTCACACTCAGGCTGGGGCTTTGTCATCTCAGGGAGGGGCCCAAGGTCCAGCCCTAACCCAGATCCATGAGTTTCTCAAGGGCCAGGAAATCCTTATCCACAAGCAAAAGCAAAAAATTCAAGAAATAGAAAAATTGGTCGAGTCCAAGAGAGAGGTTTTGCGACAAGCCGCTCAGGAATATAAAATTATGGAGAAGATGCGAGAAAACAAGTTCGAAGAGTATCGACATGAAAGACTCGCGCAAGACCAAAAAGAGATGGATGAACAAAGCATCCTGCGCTTTAAAGCAGTGAAGGAATCTTAAGGATGAAAAGCGGATACGATCAATTCTTCAAAAATGCACGCAAGGTCGCAGATCAGCAAAGTGGCGTTAAGTTTCAGAAGAAACCCGCTCCGACACGCCTGCATCTGGATTTGGCGTCTGAAGATGTTGAACAACAAATCCGTCGTCGCATGAAGATGGGGATTCCAAAAAAGAAAAAGAGATCTTCTGTTCCCTGGAAAATGGTGGGCGTTTCCTTTTTTGGTTTTATGGTTGCGATCTGGGGCTTTCAGAACCACGAACAGGTGGAGAGTCTCATTAAGCGAGTGGAAATTCAGATGACGGGAGAAGCGGTGGCGCAAGGACCGGCAGCTCCGGCCCCCGTTGCTCCTGTGGCGAATGGAAAAGCCGACGCCGCTGTCGCCGAGTCTGCTAGCGCATCGATGAGCACCGCTGAAATTGATCATCTGCAAAAGTTGAATGATCGAAAAAAAGAACTTGATGCGCGTGAAGAAGAACTCAATCGCATGGAAAGTGAACTTCAGGTTCAAAGAGTAGAACTTGAAAAGAGATTGAAAGAACTGGAAGAGATGCGAGGAAAGATTTCCAACATGTTGGAGGACCGGGTCAAGGCCGACGACCAGAAAGTCGATACCTTGGTACAGATGTACTCCAATATGAAGGCCCCACAGGCGGCTAAAGTCTTTGAGACAATGGACGAGGATTTGGCAGTTGAAATACTTGGACGTATGAAAAAGAAGAATGCTGCTGATATCATGAATTTATTAAAACCCGAAAAGGCTCAAATCTTATCGGAGATGTTTGCGGGTTATAAACGACGCTCTCCAGCGTCTCACTAACTGACTGCGCCAGGAAGGCGCGGATAGTTTCAAGGAGGAAGGTTTGTTACAAAATATCGCAGTCGGCCCCCCAATGGTGGGAGCGACCGATTTGAAATCCTCGCCGGACAGAGCGGCAGAGAAGGGTTTCAAAGGTTCCGACTCCGATTCTTCGTTCGGAAAGGCTCTCGAAGATAGAGTTTCGAAAAGCCCGAAAGAAATGAAAGAGTCGCTGCCGAAAGAGATGAGGGCGAAAGAAGAAAAGCCCGACAGATCAGAGGCAAGGAAGACGGAAACAGAGGTCGTCAAACCGGAAGGGAAGATAACCAAGAAGGCGACGGTTCGACAGCAGGCAATACAGGAGTTCATGGACTCATTCGAGAGTGAATTCGAAATATCCCCCAC
>JAHRXB010000033.1 GCA_019104905.1 Bdellovibrio sp. | reverse complement strand
AAAGAGGTTGTTGTTTTTAAGAACATCACGCAGCCGGACCTTTGGGCAGGTTACAATTTGAAGGCTTTTTTGGCGCAAAGAGGAATTCAACTCACCGGCTCGGTCAAAAACGGTGTCACACCTGAGAAGGCGGAGGTGTTGGCCGAGTCGGAAAGCAAAGCCATTGAACAAGTGGTTGCGGATATGAATAAGTTCTCCAACAACTATGTGGCCGAGATGCTGACGAAAAATTTAGGACTCGCGAAGAAGCCCAAGGGCGCCAGCTTGAGTGATGGCGTGAAAGTCATCAATGAACACATGCAAAGTTTAGGTGTGCCTGAGGATCAGTATCGATTGGAATCTCCCTCAGGTTTGACGCGCGAAAACAAGATGTCTTCTTTTGCGATGTGGAAGGTCCTGCAGCATTTAAGAAACGATTTCCGAGTCCAGCCCGAGTTTCTCACGTCCTTGCCGATTGCAGGTGTTGATGGCACTCTGAAAAAACGCATGAAGAACTCCTCTGCGGAGCGCTGGGTGCGTGCAAAAACGGGATTTTTAACCAATGTTGTTTCATTGGCTGGATATGCCGGAGTGGAAGATGGACACGTGATCACATTTTCATTTGTTTACAACGGGTCTACAGATGAAACGAAGATTCGCGCGTTTTTTGATAATTTGCTTATCTATCTTGTAAAATAAGCCGAATGAGAACCAGGAAGGTGGACGTTCGATGAAGAAGCTGAGTGTCTCAATATTATACACAGTCCTCTTAGGAGTTCCGACGGTCGGGTTGGCGCAAGACGATATTGCCGCTAAGGTCGTTCCTCAAATTTTGGGGCGCAGTCCTGAAGAAGTCCGTCCGTGGAGAGCGCCTGCATTTTCAGAACAGTCTTCCGCCTTGGGATATTCCTCTGGAAGTGCTTTTGCTATTCCTAAGGGAATGGAAAAGCAGGTTCAATTTTGGGTGGATATCTATACAAAATACAGCTCTGAAGAAGGTGTCATTCACGATTCTGAAAAAGTGGAAGTGGTCTATGAGGTCGTTGATCTCAAAGGTCTAAAAACAGAGCGTGAAAAGCAGAAAAAAATTGATGAGGTCAAAAAGACGATAGCCGAAAAGCTTTCGACTCCCGAAGAAAAAGAACGTCTGCGTTTTCAGTTAGGTCAAAAAGACAAGATGCAAGACGCGATTTTCTATTCGGGTCGTTACCTTGAGGATATGGAGAAGATTTTCCGCGAGGCGAATCTTCCGATTGAGTTGACTCGCTTGGCGTTTGTGGAAAGTTCATTCAACATCATGGCTCGTTCAAAAGTAGGGGCGAGTGGAATTTGGCAAATCATGCCTTATACGGCTCGTCCTTATAAGATGATTTCTCCAGTCGTAGATAAACGGAACCATCCTATCGAGGCGACAAAGTTAGCCGCTCGTCTTTTGCGTAACAACTATTCAATGTTGGAATCCTGGCCTTTGGCGGTCACAGGATACAATCATGGCCCCACGGGAGTTTTGAAAATGACCCGTGACTATGAAACTAGGGAGCTGGGTGAATTGATCCAAAATGTGCGCTCTCGCAAAAGTTTTGGTTTTGCTTCGAGAAACTTTTATGCCAGTTTCTTAGCAGCCATCGAGGTTGAAAGGAACGCCGGTAAATATTTTGAATCTGTGGTGTGGTCAAAACCTTTGAACTCTCAAGATTTGAAATTGCCGGTCGCGATCAAATACAAAGATATCGTAAGCTGGTTTGATGGAGATGACCGTAAAGCTCAGATTTTTAACCCACATCTGACTCTAAAAGCCCGTCAAGGCCATTTGATTCCGGCAAAAACGATTATTGCCGTGCCTAAAGACAAATACAATGTGGCGTTGATATCGCTGGCCCGGAAAGATCGAACGGTGGCCATGGAAGATAAAAAAGGAAGATAAAAGAAAGGGAGCTGAAGAAGAAGCTCCCTTTTTTATTCTATTTTTTTAGGTTTAGATGAAGTCACCTTTGCTACGGGAGGGGGCGGTTGCGCCTTCCACCGTGGAGCTGTCGAGATCTAAAAACTTGAAGAACAGTTGGTGCATTTCACGGACAATCGCAGGGTCGTGGATTGCATCGGGTTTATCGATCAGCATGGTGTTTACCAAACCGATAAATGTATTGACCACCATATAAGAAACCTTGTCCATATCGCGTCCTGGGATTTGTGGAAGATTGTAGCGGACCACGTCTTGGAAGAAGCGAAGAGATTCTGAAATGTAAGAAGCTTCCGCCACGTAATACTGAATGGTCGTAAGCTTTGAACGCAAAGCTGAATTCCGACGGACAGTTTCGATGGCCAGCTCAATCATGGCTTTCATTCTTTGCTCAGGGGGAAGGGGAGAAATGGGGCGCATTTTTTCACTGAGCATGCGCTTATCTTCCTCAATGAGGTTTTTAACTACGGCTTGGACAACGGATTCTTTATTCCCGAAGAACTGATAAAGAGAACCGATACTCACGCCCGCTTCTTTGGCAATTTTATCGGTGGTGATGGCGTAAAATCCTTCAGAGATCAGCAAGCGTGAGCAAGCGTCTAAGATGGTCGCCACAGTTTGACGAGAGCGTTCCTGTGTTGGGGCTTTAACGATAATTTTCGTTTTTTTGGCTTTTTCTTCCATAGACTGTGTCATGATTGGTATTAAGACCTTTCTTCGGATTACAAGTCGTGCGGACAGAATATGCGTCCTTGGCCTCAGGGGCAAGTCTGGTTTTTTGCAAAGTTGTAATGTTTCGTAATGTTCAGGACGCGAGGTGTTCCTCGAATAGTGTTATTGGAGTTCTTGGGCGCAGTAGATCTCAGCCCGTTGGGTGTTGGCGGGATAGCTCATGTCTTTAGTGATCCGTTCACATTGTTTGAGTGTGATCGACTTATTAAACCGACGTAAGCACTCCCAACGAACTTCGTCGCCGGAGTCGGCGTATTCCATGCTCTTGGAAATGGCAAAGCACTCTTTCAAGGTGGGCTGCTGACCGAGCTCATATAAGCAGAGAAGGCGTGCATCCTCAGCGTTGGTGGAATACTCCATGGATTTTGCAATTTTAAGACATTGCGGAACAGAGATTTGGGCCTTCTTTTGTTTGAGGCAATTCATTCTGGCTTCGTCTCTTTGGTCTCTCGCCAACAATGACGATTTATGAGAGACCTGGCAAAGATCCTGGGGAGGGGCGGCCAAAGCAGTCATTGAAAAGAGAACTGTAAAAATAAACATGAACTTGTGCATACGTGTCTTCATCCTCACCTGCTTGATGCAAAAGGAAGGCTGTCTGAAAGTCAAATTAACAGGTTTTTAGAAAAGCCTCCCTGTTGAACTTCCAGACAGAGCCCGCAAAGGGGCTCTACTTCACTTTGAATTCACCTTTTTCATCTGTGTAAAGACGCAGATCGAAAGAGCGGTTGTTGATCACGTTTTGGATGTACATCAAAGAGTTATAGAGCTCTTCTTGCGCGAAGTTTCCAAATTTCAATGAGATCGTATCGACTCCTTTGGCCGAGAACGTCATTTCGTAAGACATCAGCTCGCCCAGTTGTTCGGGAGGCAGAAGATAGATCAGAAATCCCGCCGCAGTTTCTTGCCACAAGGTGAAGTCTTTGAGCAGTTTAAAGGCTTCATAGCGCTGTGAAGCCGTGTAGTTGGGGTTAAAGGCCACAGACAAATTGGCGGCGATATAGTTCAAGTCGGACTCATACTGATCTATCCAGTGACGGTAATTTTGTCCTTCTGGATCATAACCGACCTGTTGTGGTGGGGTTTGCGGACGTCCCATCTTAAGGATAAAGGCAGAGTAAAGATCATACGCCTTTTGTTTGCTTAAGAACGGCATCAGGTTGATGGCTTTGGGATGAAAGAAGAGCTGGTTTCGGAAGGCGCCATTCACGCGACTGCCTTTTGAGAAATCCCACTTTTTCCAATCAATTTTTGCGTATTCTTTGGCGGGGATGATCTTGCGAACATGCTCTTGCACCTTGCGATAGTCGCGAGCCGAGACGTCTTTCATCTTAATATCTCGGGCCAAACTAAGGGCAATAAACCTTTCAGGTCTCCATTGATCGTCTGCTGAAAAAAGCATGTTGGTGCTGATCGTCGTCGTATCCCCGAAGAGTCCGAAAATAAGTTTCACATTTTTCGAAGTGGAGAACGTATCGAGAAGATATTTTTTGTCGTTTTCCTCGCGATCCACGTGGGCAATCTTGTTTTGCGCATAGGCTGAGCCGGTTTCCAGTCGAAGCAGATTCAGGCCGATCTTGAAAGATCCAGATTTTCCATGGGAGGAGTTTGAACCTTTGAAGACGCGGTCAATACGGCGCTCCTGAGGAGTTAAGCCTCGATCCTCGTAAGAGATCTTTTCAACCTCGGAGATGTCGGTGAGCAACTTGTCTCTCATTTCGTCGCGAGACTCGAAGGGGCTGATTATGTTGAGATCTTTAAAGCGAGTCTTCTTAACAAGGAGCTGATCGTAGGCGGCGATCGCTTGAGCGTTATTCAGATCAAACACATAGTCCAGCATAAAGAGATCGCTGTTGCTTTCATTAAGACTCAAAGCCAACGGCGTGAGGTTCACAAATTTCTTAATTTTGTTATCAACAAAACTAAAGCCGATCACTTTAAAGTCTTGGCCGAAACTCACTTGAGCACCGACTCCTTGTCCTCGGCCTCTGATGCCAATCAACTTCACGCGCATTCTATTGTCAGGCATACGGAAGAGGTGAATCATGAACTCACCCGAAATATAGGCGTGGGTAGAGCCGCTTACGCTGGCGAGGGGTGAAAGGGGGGAACTGGCTCCTAAGGAGACGGCCAAGTTCAGGCGGCCCTGCATGGCGACGAAATCGCCAACATTCAAACGGGTCAGGGCACGGTGAGCTGTGAGAGGTAGATTCTGCACAGAGTAGGGAATTGCCGTAAGGGACTCTGTTTGAGATTTGAATTGACGAGCAAAGACGATCTCAACCCCTTTGTTGATGCTAAAGCC
Source organism: Bdellovibrio sp. (assembly GCA_019104905.1). GTDB lineage: Bacteria > Bdellovibrionota > Bdellovibrionia > Bdellovibrionales > Bdellovibrionaceae > Bdellovibrio. Next base: position 5,835 of record JAHRXB010000033.1, on the reverse strand, counting down.
AATAGGAGTGTCGAGGTCCTCAATAAGATCGCCAGGATTGATATTGACCCCAAGAGTATAACGATCCAGTCGAGTGTAGTAACCATCGACATAAGAGGGTTCAGATTGAATTCGATATTTGAGTGAAGCTGAAATCCCTTCGAAGATCTCGGCATTAACCAAGTTGAGGTTGGCCCCGATGGATTGTTTTGCGACCTCTTTTTTGACCCTTTCGGCGATGGCAGCGGGTTCAAGGAAATCAAAGTCTGCATGGGCTGTAGAGGTGGCGAAGCCAACGGCAACCCCTGTGATCAGGGTGAGCTTAAGGAATGTCTTTGTGAACGCCATAGGATTGCCTCCATTTGTCTTCCCCATTTTGAGCAAAACAGATGCCCAATCCGAGAGGGATTCAGTTAAAATATAGGCAATACACAGGCCCCCAAAGGAAGTCGCCTGTCGAGAGTTTCGACGGGGGTGACTTTAATTGTCTAAAAAAGAAAAAGGCGATCTCGGTGGAGATCGCCTTTTCTGGGAAAATCATATTTGAGAAATCAACTAAGGTTTGAAGATCGGGCCGTTATTTTGCTCAAGGACACGGTAAGGATTGTCGGCGTGATCAATCAAATACAGGACGGGTTCTAAGTTCTTTCTTTGAACTTCGGGAATAACCTGGGCCCCAGGATAGAAGCCGCCGGAACCCCAACCGCTGTTGCCGGGATCAAGTTCAAAGGTGAAAGAGATGATTTTGTGCTCGCCGTAGGACCAATCTGTGGTGTCTCCGCTGGCGATGTAAAGTTCAGAGGACTGCTGAGGTTTATAGCCATTCCATTCGGCCATCTTTTTTGCCATGACTTCGTGAACTTGTTTGTCGCGGGTATTGGCGATGCTTTCATAGACGTGGCCCCAAGGATAAAGAATCAATTGAGAGTACGTGTGGAACGAAAGCAGAATTGTGATATTTTGATGGGCTTCGACGAAACTTTTGATTGCGACAGACTCTGGCTCGCTGAAAGCTTTGGGGCCGCGATAAGTTTCACTGTTAGGACTGGTGCTGGCACCACCGCCGCCCCAACCAAAACCATAGTTTCTATTTAAGTCGACGCCATAAGTTCCGTTGTTATTCGAGGCTCTGTTTTTTCTCCAGGATTTGTAGCTTCCTGTTGAGATGTCATATTCAGCGCCATCAGGATTGACCATGGGGATGATATGGATATCGCGGCTATTGACCAAACGTTGAACGCGAGGATTGCCCTTCCCATACTCGGTCAGAAGATATTCGATGTAATAAATTGGCAGCTCGATAGAAAGATGTTCGCGGGCGTGGTGTCCACCCATGAAAACAGCTGCTGCCAAAGAATCAGCTTGTTGAAGATTTCCCGAGATTCGAACCGCCCAAATGTCGCGACCTTCAACAGATTTTCCAATCGAAGACAGTTGCGAGATGTTGGGGTATTGAGACGTAAGCGCACGAAGTTTGTCTGTCATCTCGGTGTAATTATGGAAAGCCGCATCCTTGGCAGGGAAATCCATTTCTTCGGTAAGAGGAAAACTCACTTCAAGAAGGCCCAATTCTTCCAGGGCTCTTTTTTCTTCCAGGCTTCCGATACCCACGACAAAATCTTCGCGCGTGGTTTCAATAGAAACGCCCGAATTGGCGATCAGCGTTCTTTCGTATTTGTCCTTGGCGCGGATCTTCATCCAATACTGAGTCGTATCCACTGTGTGAGCATTCTCGATAGGCAGAAATGTCAGAGCCATAAAGCCCGCAACCGCCAAGATCTTGGTGATTCTCATAAACCCCTCCTTGGGTTCTGACTAATGTCAGAAGACACTCCATTTTGGGTTTATTTATTGTTGCGGTACAGTCTTTCGTCGGTACGTTAGGTCTAAGGTCTAGTGATTACCAGCGAATGGGTTCAGGTTCTATTTCGACGCCGAAATTGTTTTTTACATCCAAGGAGACTTGGTGGGCCAACTTCCAGACATCGTCGGAGGAGGCGCCTCCATGATTCACCAGAACGAGAGCTTGTTTTTCATACATGCCCACGGGGCCTAATTTTTTGCCCTTCCATCCTGCGCGATCAATCAACCAGCCAGCGGCCAATTTGAATTGATTTTCTTGATAGGGGAAGCTCACAAGATCAGGATGCTTCAACAGCAACGAATCGCGCAGCTCTTTTGAGACAATCGGATTTTTAAAGAAGCTTCCGGCGTTGCCAATGACTTGGGGATCGGGAAGTTTGGTCTGGCGAATATGAATCACCGCGCGCGAGATGGTGCGGGGGTCGGCTTCCACTTGTTGGCGATCCAGCTCTTTGCGGATGTCTCCGTACTCGAGGTGCAGTGAGTTTTTTTTGGGTAAACGGAAAGTCACGTCCCACACCAAGTACCTTCCAGCGCCCTCTTGTTTGAAGAAGCTGTCTCGGTATGAAAAGCGGCATTCTTTGTTAGAGAATGTTTTGAGATTTCCCGTCTGCAAATCAAAGCATGTGACTTCCCATAAGAAGTCTTTGACCTCAACGCCATAGGCGCCGATGTTTTGAATCGGAGCGGCTCCCACCGTGCCCGGAATCAGGGATAGATTTTCAAGCCCCCAGTAGCCTTGTTGTAAGGTCCACTGGACAAACTCGTTCCAGATTTCTCCGGCTTGGGCTTTGACGAACCAATATTCATGATCTTCCTGAATCAACTCGCGGCCCTGATTGGCAACCTTAAGAACCAAACCTCTGACGATGGAGGGAAGAACCAGATTGCTTCCTCCTCCAAGAATGTGCCATGAAACTTTTGAGAGTTGAGAGTCGCCAAGAACGGTCAAGAGATCGTGAGGGGAATGCAGTTCGACGAAGTGCTCTGCCTGAGAGCGCAACTGAAGAGTGTTCAAGGTGCTAAGGTCTTTATGTGTGTGAATCTGCATTCAAGCAAAGATTTTATTAGAAGGAGCTGCCTTTGGCCATCATTCTTTCAAGAACTTCGTCTTTGTTAATAAAGCAAATGCCAAGTCCCAAGCCTTTACTCCAGATGACTTCGGCGGTCACGTTGTGGGTGCGTTGAAGAGACCCTAATTGAACTGTCATATTCAAAAGATCCCCTTTTTGAGGAACGTAATCTCCTGAAGAGACTTCCAAGAAGGCGCCGGTTTGGGAAAGATTTTTGAGACTGGCGACAAGAATACCAATGTGGCCGTAAACTTCGATCTGAGCTGTTTCTTTGGTTTTAAATCTCTTGGCAGTGCCGCTCATAAGAACTCCGAGAATCTGGTCTTAACTTATTCTCGGAGGAAAAGATCGGCTCGTAGAGTCTATTTTTCAGTGTTCTCAATATGAGACTGAATTCTAGACCCTATTTTCGTAAGTAAGTCAGAAATGAAAAAGGAATGGGCGACTCGACATCACGACGATCTGTCAGTGTGAAAATATTTTTATCAATTTCAGGGTAATAGGTGTCCCCCGGAAACTCGCGGTGGATCAGCGTTAGATAGATCTTGTTGGTGACTCCCATGGCTTGTTTGTAGATCTCGCCGCCACCGATAATAAACACCTCTTCACCCCATTTTGAAGTGAGTGGTTCGGCGTGTTTGATGGCCTCTTCGAGAGAAGACACGAAAACCACGGGGCTGCTTTCCGTTGAGGGGAACGAATGTTTTGAGGGGTCCCGGGTGATGACAATGTGATAGCGATTGGGGAGAGCGCGGCCATTGAAGGACTCAAAAGTTTTGCGCCCCATGATCATGATATGGCCTTTGGTGGTTTCGCGGAAAAACTTCATGTCTTCAGGAAGGTTCCATGGGAGTCCGCCTTGAACACCAATGACGTGATTCTGCGAACAGGCCACAACATGAGTCAAAATCATACCGCCACCTCGGCTTTGATGGCGGGGTGAGGGTCGTAGCCCACAATCTCAATATCCTCATAAGTGAAGGCAAAAAGATCTTTGATATTGGGGTTGAGTTTCAGTTGCGGCAGAGGACGGAAGTCTCTGGTCAGTTGCAGTTTAGCTTGTTCCAAGTGATTCAGGTACAAGTGGGCATCACCCAAGGTGTGAACAAAGTCACCCACTTCAAGATTGCAAACTTGCGCAATCATGTGAGTCAAAAGAGCATAGCTGGCGATATTGAAGGGCACACCCAAGAAGATATCCGCGCTTCGCTGATAAAGTTGGCAAGAAAGTTTTCCGTTCGCCACATAGAACTGGAAGAACGCATGACAAGGAGGCAAAGCCATTTTGTCTACGTCCCCGGGATTAAAGGCCACAACCAACAAACGGCGAGAGTCAGGATTCTTTTTGATCTGTTCGACCACATTGGAAATCTGATCAATGGTGCGACCATCGGCCGTCTGCCAAGAGCGCCATTGTTTTCCATACACAGGTCCCAAATCGCCGTTTTCATTGGCCCATTCATCCCAAATGGTCACTTTGTTATCGTGAAGATATTTAATATTTGTTTCACCCTTCAGGAACCACAAAAGTTCATGAAAAATAGAACGTGTATGAAGCTTCTTTGTTGTGAGAAGAGGGAATCCTTCCTGCAGATTGTAGCGCATCTGATACCCGAACATGGAAATAGTTCCAGTCCCCGTGCGATCTTCTTTCTTGGTCCCATTCTCCAAAACTGTCTTAATTAAATCATGATATTGCTTCATCAAGCCTCCCGCGGAGGTACGCCGTACCTTTTTGAATTGCGCCGTGCCATGGGCTCGGGCTGGTCAACATTCTATTTAAGCTTCTTTTTTTGTCTATTTGAAAAGTAGTCCCAGAGGAATTTACCGCAGGGGCCCAACTCCTTCTGAGAGTGACGCGCGATATAGAGCTGCGCGACCTGAGGTTTTGGGAGGAGTGTCACAAGGGATTTATCCTTGATTTCCTCTTTAATCACATGTTCAGGCATGCGGCCCCAGCCTAAGCCATCCATAAGGAACGCCTTTTTGGTGAGATAATCTTGAACGCTGATGACGTGGTCAGGATTAATAATTCCGGCGGAGCGATTGGAGCTTTTGACTGTGGTCGACATGATGACCTGTGGATACTTGGCTAACTCTGAGTTGGGAGCCTTTCCTTTGAATTTGGCCAGAGGGTGTTTGGCGGAACAAACAGCCACCATATTAACAGGAAAAAGCTCTTCGGTGACGAGAAGGCTGCGATCATTGAAGATGACCGCCAAAGCAAGGTCCGCCTGATCCTCCAAGAGTTGTTCGTCGGCACTGAGGACGTCATGAATGATCTTAATTTCCGTCTGAGGGAAGCGGGAAGTGAAGTCCTTCAGCGCCGTGACTAATAACGGGAGGGGCCACATGGCGCTGACGGCCAGACGGATAATAGGTTCATGTCCTCTTTTTAAAAACTCGGCAGTTTCCTCCAGTTCATCAAACTGAAAGATAAGGTCGTCTGCTTTTTTGAGAAAGGCGCGACCTTGGGGGGTGAGTTGAGGGCGATATTGATCGCGGCTGAATAGTTTAAAGCCCAACTCATTTTCAAGGGAACGAATGGAATAGCTAACTGCACTTTGAGCGCGATGCAGCTCGAGGGAGGCGGCGCGGAAGCTTCCTGATTTAACGATAGTCTGAAGAACTTGCAATTGATCCAGTGTCATCGCCTCAAACTATATCATTAATTTAGATCATGTTAATAGAAAAATTATAATTTTTTTAGATCGTCTAGTTTGTTAATATTTATCTTGTAAACGGCATGTAAAAGGAGCCTTTAAATGAACAAAGCTAAGTTGGCAGTAAGAGTGATTTTCGGTTTGATGTGGGTGATCTTTGGACTCAATTTCTTTTTCCAATTTTTGCCCCCACAGCCACCGCCACCAGAGGACGCGATGAAATTCTTGGGGGGCTTGATGACGAACCCCTATATGAT
>JAHRXB010000026.1 GCA_019104905.1 Bdellovibrio sp. | reverse complement strand
AAACGAACCAAAGGGATTAACATAGGGTGTCTCAGGAAGCAAGGGGATTAAAAGAAGATCGCAAAAAGGTCCTTAAAAGAGCCTTTTTTATGGCGTCAGGGACCCTAACAAGCCGCATCTTGGGGCTTTTAAGGGATATTGCGCTGGGGGCTCTTTTTGATCGGGGTGTGACCGATGCTTGGACTGCAGCCTTCCGTCTTCCTAATTTTTTTCGTCGTCTTTTAGGCGAAGGCTCATTGTCTGTGAGTTTTATTCCGGTTTTTATGGAGGCTCATGCCGGGGATTCCTCGGGGGTCCGAGCGCAGAATCTCATGAACTCACTCTACTCATTTTTGCTGATCGCCCTGGGGATTGGGACTCTTCTGGGGACTATCTATATTGAGCCCCTTTTTCATCTGCTTCTCTCTGAGGCCTTTACGGCGAACCCGGAAAAGTGGGAACTCACTTTGCGCCTGGGGCGTATCATGTTTGGTTTCGTGTTTTTTGTAAGTGGCTATGCCTTCTATATGGGGATTTTAAATGCCTTGGGGAGCTTCGGTCTTCCTGCGGCGGCCCCGGCGCTATTAAATATCTCGATGTTGGTCTTCACCTTTATGCCTACGGAGTGGTTTCCCCAAAAAGGAGACGGGTTGGCGTGGGGGGTTTTGGTTGGTGGTCTTTTACAAGCTGTTCTATTAGCGATCGCCTTAAAAGGCCGCGATTATTTTCCGCGCTTCCAGCTTCGGTTTTGGAGCGGGGATTTGAAAACAGTCCTTCGCGGCATGGGACCTGGCTTGGTCGGGATGGGGCTTATGCAGTTTTCTACTTTAGTGAATCTGTATTTTGCCAGCAGCCTTTCGGAAGGTTCCATTTCTTATATTTACTGGGCGGATCGACTGCTGGAGCTTCCTCTTTCTTTGATTTCCGTGAGTTTAGGGGCGGCTCTTTTGCCAACCCTGAGTCATCTGGCTTCACAAGGTTTGTTTGAAAAGTTTCGCGAGACGGCTCAAGAGAGTTTTCTGATGAATCTCTTCTTGGCTTGGCCCGCCGCTTTGGGATTGTTTTTCTTAGCGGAGCCCATTGTTGAGACTCTTTTCTTGCGTGGACATTTTGGGCAGGCAGATCTTGTGGCGACGGCCTCTATTCTCAAAATCTACGCGGTCAGCTTGGTGATGATTTCATGCAGTCGTGTTTTGATGCCTTTATATTATGCCATGAAGAACACGGCGATGCCTATGGTGCTCGCTCTTTTTTGTCTGTTGTTGCATGTTTTGATGGCTCCGATGTTCATGCGTCAGTGGGGTCTTCAGGGGCTTTTGCTGTCGGGTTTGTTTTCCGCTTTCGTCAATGCTTCGATGCTGATGCTGGGGTTGGCGCGATGGGGCGTGGGATTTGAGCTTAGAAAAGTTTTTTTCTCTGGCGCGAAGTTTTTGGTCGCAGGCGGGGGCCTTGTTGCAGTCTTGATGTCTTACGGGTTCTTTTTGGAGTTTATAGGAAGAGGGCTGCAGATGCTAGCCCTCTTGATGACGATCGTTTTTGCTACGATCGTTTATTTTGGTCTTGCCGCACTTTTAAAGTGCGAAGAGTTTTCTAAAATCCGTCCGTCGTTCCGACCTTAGATCTTTCGTCGTCATCAAAGGGGATGACGTCGTGGGAATCAGGTTTCTTCTTTTGTTCCGAAGCTTTGGCCTTCAGGGGGATGACATTACTCTTCTTGGGGGACGCGAAAGAAGTTTTTTGTTTTTTCGCTGTAGAAGAGGGCTCTGAGTTTTTAAATTTTGGAACTTTATCATCGCTTCCGATGACAACTCGATTTAGTTCGGCGGTCAGATTCTGGGCGGTGATGGCCAGATTGCTGATCTCTCCACTTGTGGCAGCGATTTCCTCAGCGGAAGCTGCGTTGGACTGAGACGCTTGATCCAACTGGTTCATGGCTTTGCCGATTTGCTGAATCCCTGTCGTTTGTTCGGCGCTGGCGGCGGCAATTTCATTGTTGAGGTCGGAAACTTTTTTGATAGAGTTCACAATGTTCGTAAGAACGGCGCCACTCTTATCGGCAGTTTCGCTGCCCTCTTCGATTTGTGAAACGGATTCTTTAATAAGAGAAGAAATGTCTTTGGCAGAAGCGGCACTTCGCTGCGCCAAAGATCTGACGGCCTCGGCAACAACGGCGAATCCTTTTCCTTGCTCCCCAGCGCGAGCCGCTTCAACAGAGGCATTCAGCGCCAAAAGATTGGTTTGGAAGGCGATGTCGTCAATAACATGGATGATCTCTTCAATCTTTTTAGAAGACTGAGAAATCTTGGTCATGGATGTGATCAGATTTTGAATCTCTTTTTCCCCTTGTTCGGCTGAGTCGCGGGAAGAGGCGGAAAGGGCGGCCGCTTGTTTGGCGTTGTCTGAATTCATCTGAACCATGGAGGTCATTTCTTCAAGAGCAGCCACTGTTTCTTCCAGGGAGGCTGCTGCTTCCGTGGAGGATTGGGAAAGGCTGTTTCCGGCTTCGTTGAGCTGCTCAACGGATGATGCAACATTGGCTCCGGCGACAGTGAGGCGGTCTGCGATGGATCCGACAGATTTGGAAAGGCGAACACCGATCCACATCAGAACTCCGAAAATCGCAAGGGCTGACAGAAGAGTGACCAGAATCAACATGTTAAAAACGTAAGAACGATTTTTGGTCGCCTCTTCGGTTTCTTGTTCGGAGATTTGGGAGTAAAGTTTATCGGCTTCAAGGTTGAAGTCGCGAATGACGGTGTTAAGAGTTGAGAAAGGTCCATTCAGGAGTTCCTTGGCTTCAGCCACCTTTTGGGGCTCGCCGGTTTCGACCAACTGAATGATTTTCTCCATCACTTTCAGGAATTCGGGAATCTGAGATTTGACTTTATCGTGGATGGCCGCTTCGCCGGCGACAAATCTTGCGTTGGCATACTTTGTATAGTTGCTAGAAAACTCTTCCACACCGTCGCGAGCATTTTTTATTCTTTTGGAGCGTTCATCGGAATTATTGATGTTCTCGATGGCGGCCCAGATATGGTAGCCGAACTTGTTGCGTGATTGGCGCATTTCTCCAATCGACTGAATGTTGGGGATCAAAAGAGAGTGAGCGTCCTCAAGGTAGGTGTTGGTTTTATCTAGGCCATTCATTGAGACGAAAAAGATGATGGCAAATCCTATCATCGGGATGAAGGCGGCCATCAGCAAATTGCCTTTGATGCCTTTAAACCAACCTGTCATTTTAGTGTGTTCCATGTTCCAGTACTCCAAAGTATTTTGTTTATTATTTCATAAAGTGTTGCGTGATATTCTTCGGGCCCCTTAGGAGTGGAGCTGAGTCTAGTTCTCCAAACGCGATTCTTTATTGGATCTAAAAAAGAAAGCCCCCTCGGTGGAGGGGGCTTCTAAATAAACATTGATATTTTTAGTCTGGGATTATTATTTCACTTCAGCCAATGAATTGTAGCTGTCGCTGATTTTTTGCTGGCGCTCAACCTCTTTTGTCCAGCGTTTCACTTCGCCCTGGTAGCCTTTTTGTTTAGCCTTCCACTCGTTTTCCTCACTGGCTAAAGAGCGGATCTTCTGGCCGACCTGGTCTTTTTGTTCTTTCAGATTCGCTGCGCGAGAATTCCAGATCTTCTTTTCTTCTTGAAGCTGGGTCAACTGCAGTTGGTAGTCGTTGATATTCATCTCGCGCTTCTTTTGATTTTCTTTAATTTTGGCGATCAGCGCTTCGTATTCCTGAATCTTCTGATTCTCTTGAGTGATCTTATTTTTCTCGTCCGTCATCAGCTTTTGCAGTTCTTTTTCCTGATTTCCAATGCGGGTCATCGCCTGGTTGTTTTCCTCAACCTGTTGAAGAACTTGTTTTTGTTGTCCTTCAACCTGAGATTTGGCTTTACCCACTTCCGTGATATTGCCTTCCACTGTCTTCAGGTTTTTTTCATATTCCTGCAAGTTTGTTTTTGAATTCGTAAGATTTGTTTTGATGCGCTCCAAACCTTCTTTGGCAGAGCTCTGCGCCCAAGCCGTTGTTTGCAAGCTCATCAAAACACCGATTGTCAAAGTCGTCATTGCTTTTGCTAGTTTCATCTTGAAATCCTTCCTTTATTGTCCAGACAAACCTGCCACATTCGAATCTTGTGGGCAGACATTTTTTAGAGAAGAACGGTAGTGACCTACTTCGTCCTCCCAAATTTCACCTTTAAATTTCCAGTTCAAGCTTTTTTCATCTTGAACCTTCAACTCAGGACGTTCCTTGTCGTTCACATCACCTCCGGCCATTTGATAGCGGATGTGCTCACCAGCCCCTGAGTACAGTTCGTACTTAAGGACTTCGTTTTGATCGAGAACTTTATCCAAGCCAGCAAGCATTTCATTGAAGCGCGACTGTAGAGCCTTGGAGGCTTGAGTGCGAAGGGCGGTTTTTTCCTTTTCGATACGAGCTAAACCGATCGTGCGCAAATTCTTAATAGAAACGCGAGCTTTTTTGGCAATGTGATACTGGATGCGGTAACTCATCAGTTTCTTTTCAGCATTTTGCACGCTATCAGCCCGAGCTCCTTTTTTTGCATCGTCCAGTTGTTTGGTGGCATCATTCTGTTTGGCAATCAACTCGCGCTCTTTTTTAACCAGCGTTAACGAGATCGTATTGAAGCGATTGATCTCATCTTCGTATTTGTTGATCTGTTTTTGCAAATTCATAAAAGAGGGATGACGGGCCAGTTCAACGATGAATGAGCGGGGAAGTCCGTCCACTTCTTTTAAATCTGAATTTCGCACCCAGTTTTTAACCGTATCATAATAGTTCGTAGGGGTTTTGTTGGTTTTCTGATAGTCCTCAAGCTTCTTCTTCCACGGAGCGTATTTTTTATTCATCTCATTCAGAACCTGCACCCCGTCACCGTATTGGCAAAGGTTCAAGTAACCTACGGTTCTTACGACATAGGACTCAGGAGAAAAAGCGTTTTTAAAGAAATCCGTATGCAAAGAGAACATGTTTCCTGCGGCGCCCTCATAGTCTTCGCCTAAGATCTGAGTCCATGCGCTTTCGACCATGGCTTGCAACCACAGAGGATTGGATTTATCGACCTTCAAATAAGACTGGAAGGCGGCTTTATAGTCGCTCTTTTGGAACTGCATGCGGGCTAAGGTCATTGCTCCGACATTGCGAATCTGCGAAGTTTTATCACCAGAGGTCACCTTCATAAGGTTTTCTAGTTGCAGAAGCGCTTCGTCGACCTTACCTTGACGGTAGTTAAAGAGGGCGTTTAACAACAAGGCATCAGGATAGCGGGGAGACTTTTCCGTGATGAACATCAAAGCGTCTTCCATCAATCCCAGTTGTCCTTTTTCTGAATAGTATTTGGCGCGAGCCAGTTGGTAATCATCGTTCTTCGTCACATCCAAATCATGCTTGATAACCAAGGGGTCAATCATCGCAATGTCAGAGACTTCCAAAGCATCAATGTTTTTGACCAGAGCTTCTGTGGCTCTTTGCTGCCATTCTTTATTTTTTGTTTCCTGCGCCACTTGCAGCATGTATTGTCGGAACTCTGAGTTCAGCTCAAGTCCTCTTGCCGTCATGGCATATTGATACAGAACCTCGGTACGATGTTTAGGATCGTCCATCAGCTCCGCAAAAAGTCCCATTGCTAATTCGTAGTTCTTTTGAATCTCTAAGAAGATCAAGGCTTGTAAAAGCTTGTAGTCGTTGGGCTGCATATCGTCCAATTGTGCAAGCTGCACCAAAGGGTCTTTGGTGACGGGATCTTTGATGGGATTCAGTATTTTCACATCGGGAATTTTTTGAAATGCCTCTGAGCTTGTCAGCGATTTTGCATGTTCCACTGTGGCGTTATAAGGAGCCACAGAAGAGTGAACAAACGCAGGGGAGTCATGGCGGCGAAGCCCTTTGAGTGCGACTTCCCGAGCTGCGGGCAAGCGCAGGGGAGTGAGGGCAGACGCCTCGACCTTGCGTTCTTCGCCAAGATCTAGAAGAGGGATGTTTGTCACTTTGACGACCTCAACTTTGCCTTTGACTACTTTCTTTTGGTAAACGTCATAAGCCGGAACCATACTTGATTTCACCTTCAAGTTAGAAGCGGCTGGACGACCAGATTTTTTTACCTTCAGTGCAGAGTCCGCCGCCCAGGCAGAACTGCATAGAAGGGGAACCACGATAGCTAATTTAAACGGCTTAAACATAAATCCCCCGCCTTGGAGAAAATTAATGCCAATAAGTAAGACCTAACAACAATTGAGTATCATTTGTTGTTTTGGGTCCGAGATCACGATTCGGAGCAATGGTGCTGTACTTAAAACGGTCTTCGTTTGTGAACTTGTTGATAAAGTCCATGCGTACGGCAAAGTGCTCAGAGAAAAAGATCTGTTGATTAATACCAATTTGATAACTCATGGCATTTTTGGACTCATCCCCATCTTCTTTTTTGATGATGTAGTCCGTGGTGCCAAGACCCAGCGAGATCCCCATATCAAAATAGATAATGGATTTATCCAAGAAGCTCATCTTTGCGTAAAGGGGCACGTAAGTCACCGACACCATTTTTGAGCTATCAAAGAAGTTATAGTTGGGAGCAACTCCATTTTCGTCAATAAACTGCTTGGTGTTGTCATTGTTCTTCATATCGGCTTTGGTGTAGCTAAAGTCCACGCCCCAGCGTTCATTGAAGAAGTATCCCAATTGCAGGGACGTGATGGAACCCGTTCCGAAGGGGTCATTGATAGGCACACCTCCAGACAAGGTCAAATAGTATCTCTCCGCCTTGGTATAGTGACGGTTTTGTACGACGCTAAAGTCGTCGTCTTTGGCTGCCCAATATTTCTGTTCCAGTTTTTTTATGTCCAGCTTGTCGCCGCCGCTTTGTTGTGCCATAGCTTGCGATGCCGCCAAGATGATCATTAATATTGTTTTCTTCAACATGCGTTACCCCCGCCCTAGTTTGTACTCTTGAATAAGAATGGATATGTCACAAGCACGCGAGTCCCTCCTTGAGGAGAAGGAAACTTCCATGCGGCAACCCTATTCAAAATACATCCCTCAACGGTTGCGTTCTTAAGTGTAGTATCCCCAATCAACTGTTGTTCCACTGAGCCTGAAGGCCCAATCGTAAAGCGCACAGCGACTTTACCGAACAAGTCGGGATTGGCGCTGAGCTGTCTTTCGTAGCAATAGAGGATTTGACCTAATTTAGATTTGATATATTGAGCGATGATCTCACGATCCAAGCCGCCCGTGATTTCACCTTCTTCTTCGATGAGACCGACGCCAGCACTTCCGGTGCCGCCAGCAGCAAGACCTCCCATACCAGAGGCACTACCGCCACCACCACGGCCCGCAGTTGAAATGACCACACCGGTTCCATTTCCTTCGCGTCCCCAGTCGCGGCCCGAGCGTTCGATTCCACCCACGGCGGCCAGAGCGCGACCTGAAGGACCGCTACCGGCTTTCACGCCATTAGCGAAAACCACGTTTCCGCTTTTCGCTGCTTGTGCAGAGACTTTACCGATCAATTGAGAGATGCGACCGCCAGTCAGGGATTGCATCATTTTTGAAACCTTGCTGCCACCACCACTGTTGGTGGGCATTTCAGCCTTGGGCGCACCCGCAGCCGCAGGAGCTTCTTTCACCACAACTTGTTGTTGGGGAGCGGCGGCCGCTTTTTTGCGTTTGGGTTTAAGTTCTGTTTTTACAATAATTTTTTGTGCGACTTTAGGAGGTGCCGCGACAGTTTCGATGGTTTGATTCTTCGGAGCGAAAATACCAATGGTGACTAGAAGAAAAGCCGCACCGAGAACGATAAAAAGTCCTCTTTTAGACTCTTCATCCACAAGCTGATCGGCAGAGATATGGGCCCATTTTGCGGCATCTTCTAAAGAGACCGTTCTTTGACTGATCTCAAGAGCTCCCACGGTTTGTTTTTGCCACTCGTCGCTAGGCACGCAGGGGATTGTTACGGGAGTCAGAGCCAAGGCGGGCTTGAATTTCTTATTTAAAGGCAGAACTTTGGTTTCAACGACATTGCCACCTTGTCGGACAATAAAAAGTTGAAACTGTTTTCCTGATTGACGTTGTTCTTTACCTACGCGATCAAGGCGTAGGTAAAGGTCTGCTTCTTTTGTCACGGGAGTGAATTTAAGAACACAGTCTTCAAGTTCCAGGGTCTTTTCTTGATCCAAAGAAAGAGCCGGAGACGCAGAACCTTGAGCTCCGCTCATCATATCCATGTCAACATACCACCACTGGCCATTGCGAAATTCAAAGAGACCTTGAATTCCTTTGGTCGCGGGAGCAATGGAAATCACATCGGCCAATCGGGATGAGCCGAAGGTGTGTGTCGTGCTATTGGAACGAATTTTCCAGGTTTTGACAGTCCCATTTTTTAGAGACTGACGTACAATCAGCGTGAGCATGTAACACCTCTAACTAATTAGTTATTCAAATAGAGAGCGGATTCACGAATGCGGCCATCCATATCTTTTTGCACATCGTAAAGAGGCATAAATTTAATACCTCTTTTTTGCACAAGATAGGCGCCGTCAGGGTTGCGAATCGTCCCCTTGAGGTTCATCTCACCGAAATTGACTTCCTGGACTTTACGGACTGTTCTTTGTTTGGCAAAGCCAGTCGATGTTCCCAAGAGAATGAAAGCGATCATCGCCTTGATGAAAGTTTTCACTTGTACCCTCCATACTACAAGTCTCCCGAGATAACGTGCTGACCGACTTTGTTTTGAGTTTTCAAATACTGTATTTTCTTACCTAACCAATCACGCATATCCAATTGCTGACTGGCTTTAAAAGCTCTTTCATAAGAATCCAACGCTAGCGTCGGACTCTGTTTGTAGGTTTCAAAGATGTGTGCTTGCTGTAAGAGGAAATCGGCATTTTCTTTCTTAACATTAAGTAAATCTTTTACGACACTCAATGCTTTTTCGATTTCGCCCTTCTGAGCATAAGATTCACTCATCAGAGTTCCCACATTCAAAGTATACAACTGTTCTTTAGACAGAGAAGAAAATTTTTCGATTGCTCTGGTAAAATCTCCCTCTGAGAAAGCCTTCACGCCTGCGAAAGTTTGCATTTCTGTCGAGGGCCTTTGCATGTCCAAAACTTTTTCGAAAAAAGGCATTGCGCTATTCAATCCATCTTCCTTATACAGAAGGCGAGCTTTCTGATACACATAAGGAGACACTTCGGGTTGCGCTTTTAAAGCGGCTTCAATCATCCACAAAGCCTTGTCGTTGTATCCCTTGCCTTCGGCGCCAAGGCTTACGAAAAACAAGCCCAGAGCCCGCGTTTCTCTATTTTTCGCAAGCTCTAAACCAAGTCGTTCCACCATTTCAAACTGTCTAGAAGAATAACAATTTCCCGCAATTTCAAAATGATTGAGATTGTTCAGTTGGCCCGTCAGGATTGCGCTCTTATTGCAGGCTTTTGCGACCCGAGTATCAAAGCGAGACACCTTGCCGATACTCATATCGGCGGAAGCGGGTAGGAAGGCAGCCATCTTGTCGGCGCCTGGGTATTGAACAAAAGGAGGAATACTTTGGTCGACGCGAATGTTGGCATAGACGCGTTCATTGCCGGCGGATTGTCCCTTGGAGGCAGCAAGAACTTTAAGTTTTGCCTCGTTCTCGTTCTTCTTATCCTGGATTGGCGCTGTCAATTTAGCGATCTCTGCGCGAAGAGCCGTTTGATCCTGAGGGCTTAACGAGGCAGGCAGAGGCATTGTTTGCAAGCTCTCAATGAAGTTTCCATAACAACGATCAATGCCACGCATGGCTTCTAACTGTTGATAAGGATCTTTACTCATTTTCAAAGTAGAGAAATATGCGGTGTGCGCTTTATCCAGCTTTTCTGTTTTAAGAGAAAGCACCAGGGCAAACTTGTCTTCACGGGCTTTCACACTTTGTTGAGCCAGCTCATTTTCAAGGATACGGGCCTGAATCAAACGTGCCTCCGCGCGGACTTCTGCGGCTACGTCGCGGCCATTGGCCTTCATGGCAAGATCAAAAGCCGCTGAAGATTTACCGGCGTTGAGAAGGGCTCTTGCGCGGTCAATCATGATCTGAGTTGTGTAGGGTTCGATGCCTTTGGCAAAAATCTGATTCTGCAACTTTTCAAACTCTGCGGATTTCGCTTCGTCTTTATAGGAGTCCAAAAGTTTTCCATAGATGCGCTCAAGAGTTTTATTATCTGCCGCACTAAGAATTCCCAGGTATGCCGTCCGAGCTTCTTTGATCTTCTTTTCTAAAAGATAGATGTCCGCGGCCAGCTCCAAATGGGTGTTGCGATTCTTTTTATCAAGCTCGGCAATTTTAGTGAGAGTCTCTGCAGACTTTGAGATCTGACCAACATCGGCGTAAGCTTTTGCGGCCTCTTTCAAGGCATCGAGGTTGCGCTTGTCGTCAGGGTACTTACTTACGAACTTCACGGATAGTTCCGCAGCATCAAAGACTTTACCTTCGGCATAGAGAAGGCTGAGAGCCTGCCATAAAGCATCTTGAGAGAGCTTTGAGCTTTCGTGTTCTTTGGCGAAAGCCATCAACTTTTGAGAAGCCTGGCTTTTATCTCCTGTTTTGGCGAATTCTTGGATCTCTGTAAAGTGAGCCTCCTCCAAGATTTTATTCATGTTCTTTTTTCGGGTCTCATCCGTTGTGGACGTCAGAACCTGCTTTGAGAAGTCTTTGATTCCAGCGTAGTCCTTACGAATGTTGAGAATATCTAAGATCAGGTCTTCGGACTTCTTTTTGATATCCGCATTGTCGGCCCCTTTGAGTTGAGCCAAAGGCTTCAACCACTTTTCCGCTTCAACATAGTTGCTTTCTTCGTAGGCGATATGGCCGACTTTGAATTTCACCAAGGTCGCAAATTTTCCAGTAGGGTGTTTGATCAGATAATTTGTCGCCAAATCCTTACGTTCGGCCTCTTTGAGAGCGTCCTTTTTCTTTTCGATGCTCTTTTCTTTTGAATAGAGGGCAGCATAATTTGAATCATGACGAAGGGGCTCTTCTGTGGACTTGTCACCGACCATTTTGTACTGAGCGCTGGCTTCGTCATACTTTTCAAGCTGGAATAAAAGTTCTGCATAAGCGAAACGAGTCTTCAGATCCGGTTTCATCGGATCTTCATTGTCTAGAATCAGTTTAAACAATTTTTGCGTAAGGTCAGAAAACGCTACGTTTTGTTTGTTCTTAAGCCAAATCTCCCACCATTTTTTTGCCATATCCAAACTTGTATGGCGGAAGGATTCATCGCAAGAAACCTGGATGACATCGGCTTTCTGCAGATGTCTCCAGGAGGAGTCCTTGCGACAAAGGTCGCTGGCGTACTGCAGATGATCAATGACTTTGTCTCTTTTTTTAAGAGTTTCGTTGGCTTCCACTAAAAATAGGTGAGCGCGAACAACATCAGGTCCGGTTGAACGTTTATCAATATACTCACCCAGAAAGGTGTTCATTTCTTTTTGACGACTGTGAGATTCGTAGAGTTTGGCCAGGTCGATCATGGACTGACCCAGTTCTTCTTCACTGGTGATGTCTTCAAAGAAGGAATAAAGTTTGTCAGCAGGGTAGGAGTCACCAATAAAAATAGTTAAATCGCGAAGAGCTTCGCGACGGAGGTTGTGGCGGTTGGTGGGAAGTTCGCCTTCTTGAAGGGCCGGATTGGTTTTGACCACTTCCACGAGCTTTCTAATCCCATTTTCACTGTCGCGGAGATTGTAATAAGACCAAGCCGCCTTATACATACCGTACGAATAAACGCGACTTTGTGGGAACTTTTCTACACGTAGAAAGTGCTCAAGAGCATCTCTAAATTTTCCTTGATCATACAGAAGTTCCCCGACCGCCAAAGTTCCGTCCGCAATTAGAGGAGATTTGGGGAATCTGGTCAGAAGTTTTTGATAAAGAGCCTCAGACTGTTTGTAGTTTGAGATCTGTTGATTGGCGAAGGCATTGTTAAATAAAACGGCATCCATCTGTTTGAAAGAGGGAAAGTCGAGTTCAATTTTCGTGTAGATTTTGCTGGCGCGTTTGATGGCATCGGCCCCCTTTTCATTAGGGACGGGAAACGGAGAGAGCTTCATCAGGGGGGTGTCTTTATGAAGATCAAAAAAACGACCTGATTTTGAGCGACGCATATAGAGTTCTGCAAGGCGATACCAAAGATCCGCCTCGTCTTTGGAACCTTTTTGTTTTTTGATAATAGCTTGAAGTGATTCAATAGCTTTATTTTCAGATCGTGTGATCATGATCTCACTGCTAAAGGCCTTCTTGTCGTTTTCGACTTCACTGCCGTTATTCAAGCGAACTTCCGGCAAAAGACCTTTGGAGTTTCTCTCTGCGGCGAAGCAGTAGATTGAAAACAGATGAAATGCTAGAAGTAGAATCACTGTACGCAACATAAACTTATTCTCCGACCATGGTCACAAGTTTTAACTGAGGAAAGCCTGCCATTGATGCCGTGTACATGACCTTGCGAAGGGTGGCGTAAGGGAGTTCCTTATCTGCCTGGAGAAGAATACGGCCTTCCTTGATATGAGCCTTATCGGAAGAAGACTTCGCAAGTTTATCTAATTCTTCAAAAAGAGGTTTAATAAAGTTTGTATCTTTGCCTTCCAGATCCTGAGGTAAAAAATCAGCATTCTTCACATCAGCGATCTTAGTCTGGTCAATTTTCAGTGCGTCCGAGGACAAAGAGATTTTAACCGCTTCCGTGGGGTTCGCCATAGAGGCGGACGTAGGAAGACGTAAGTTATTGTCAGGAATAATCTGCACGTCGGACGTCGAGTAAGTTTGCAACAAGAACACCAACATAATGGTAAACATGTCTGTCATGGAGGTGATATT
>JAHRXB010000024.1 GCA_019104905.1 Bdellovibrio sp. | reverse complement strand
CGACGGCAATGGTGTGAAATCAAATCCCCGTTGCGGGGAACGGTGCTGACAACCTATTTTGAACCTGGGGAAATGGTGGGGCCTGGAAGTAAACTCCTGACCATCGGGAACCTGGATGAAGTCTACGCCTATTTTTATCTTCCTCATGATGAAATCTCTCATTTGAAATTGCAACAGGAGGTCACAGCCTTTCTGCCTGAGTTGGAAAAGAAACCGTTTTCAGGAGTCATTTCTTTTATAAATCCTGAAGCAGAGTTCACTCCTAAGAATGTACAGACTCGGGAGGAACGAACGCGCCTGGTGTATGGAGTGAAAGTTTCATTTCAAAATCCAGAGGGAGTACTTAAGCCAGGAATGACGTTGGAGTGGGGCGTGAAGAAATGAGGTGACACGTGATCTCAGTGAAGGCGATCGAGGTCTTTAAAAAAATGGGACGAACGGCGGCTCTGAAGGGTCTTTCAATGGAGTTTACGCCCGGTGAAATTCACGGAATCATCGGCCCGGAGGGGGCCGGAAAAACAACTTTTTTAAGGCATCTGATCGGACTTCTTCATGTGGACGCTGGGCAGATTCACTATTTTGATGACAAGGTCGAGGTGGAGTTCACAAAGCTTCGCGAGTCCATTGCTTATATGCCTCAAACCCAAAGTCTTTATCCCGAACTCAGTGTGCACGAACATCTCGAGTTTTTTCGAACTCTGTATGAGCTGCCCGAGATGCTTTATAAAGACCGTCGCAGAAAACTTCTGCAAATGTCGCGGTTGGAACCCTTTACCGATCGTTTGGCCTCACAGCTATCTGGAGGAATGTATAAAAAGTTGGGTCTGATATGTTCCCTGCTGTCCTCGCCGCAGGTTCTTTTGGCGGATGAGCCCACAAATGGGGTGGACCCCTTAAGTCGTCGGGACTTTTGGGGGCTTTTGCGCGAACTTCGAGATCAGGAGGCGATGTTGATCTTGGTGACGACTTCGTACATGGATGAAGCGTTTAAGTGCGATAAGGTTCATCTGCTCTTCGATGGCAGATGTCTTCTGGAAGGGGCGCCTCAAGAATTGCTGCGTAAAGAAGAGTGTAAGACTTTTGATGAAGTTTTCCTGAAGTACGATCGCTCTTTGGAGAACCTATGAACGTCGTGGAGGTACAAAATCTTTCCGTTCGTTTCGGCGACTATTATGCGGTCCGGGATATTTCATTCACTGTGAAGGCCGGAGAAGTCTTTGGATTTCTCGGAGCAAATGGCGCTGGGAAAACCACAACCATCCGCGTCCTTTGTGGATTGTTAATTCCAACGGAGGGAAGGACCTGGGTGTGCGGTTTGGATGTGCAGACGCAATCTTTCGAAGTGAAAAAGAAGGTCGGCTATATGTCGCAGAAGTTTACTTTGTATGACGACATGAACGTAAAAGAGAATCTCGATTTTGCCGCTTCCTTGCGAAAGCTGGATGTAAAGAAGTTTACGGAACAGAAAGAGAAACTTTTAAGTTTTATCCACTTTAGGGCGTCAGAAAAAACGCTTGTAAGGGAATTGCCGGGGGGCGTGAAGCAACAGGTCAGTCTTGTGGCGGCTTTGTTGCATGACCCTGAATTGATTTTTTTGGATGAGCCCACGGCTGGAGTGAGTCCCGCATATCGACAGCGCTTTTGGACTTTGATCGGAGATCTTGCCAGCGAGGGGAAGACGGTGTTTGTGACGACACATTATATGGATGAGGCCGAACACTGTCAGCGAATAGCTTTGATGCGCGAAGGGGAGCTGATTGCCTTAAATTCCCCTTTAGGGCTTAAACAGGAAAACTTTCCTGAGCGAAACTCTGAGGATGTCACGTTGGAGGAAGTCTTTCTTCATCAAGTGGAGGGGAAGTGAAGTTAAGTTCGATCTGGGCAATCGCAAAAAAAGAAGTTTTCCACGTGGTGCGGGATCCTTTTACCTTGGGAATGGCCTTGGGAATGCCTGTTATCATGGTACTATTTTTCGGTTACGCCATTGAGTTTAATATGGATCGAATTCCACTGGTCGTGCATGACGCCAATAAATCAGAGATTTCATTAGAGTTGGTCCGTTCCTTTACAAATTCGGGATATTTTATCTCACAATCTGTCGCAAGTCCGGCTCACGCTGTTCAGCACTTGGATGAGGGCCTGGCTTATGCGGCACTGATCATTCCTCCGACATTCACCGCAGATTTAAAACCCGCAACAGAAAGTTCAGTGCAAATTTTGGTGGATGGTTCTGACAATGCATCAGCGGGTTCTGTTGTGGGATATTTGGGGGGAGTTCAAAGGAAATTTTTAGAAAAACAAGGGGGCGCACTTCACGAGCCCTTAAGATTGGAAACGCGGTTTCTTTTTAATCCGGAATTGAACAGTCAATGGTTTGTGGTTCCGGGGCTTGCTGCCGCGATCACCGCCATTCTTTCAATTCTTCTGACGGCATTGACAGTGGCGCGCGAATGGGAGAATGGCTCAATGGAATTACTGCTGTCCACTCCCGTGCGTCCGGTTGAGATTATTTTGGGGAAGCTTTTACCTTATTCGGTGATGGGAGGGATTGCCATTCTCTTTGTGTTTATGATGTCGCAGTGGGTGTTCGCAATCCCTTTTCGGGGAAACTTCTTTCTGTATCTACTTTCAAGTTTGATTTTTTTAAGCACGTATTTGGCTCAGGGACTCTTGATCT
>JAHRXB010000008.1 GCA_019104905.1 Bdellovibrio sp. | reverse complement strand
CGAAGTCTGTCCTTCCGTGGACGTAAACGGAAACTTCTTAGAGCACCTCACCTGCACACTTTCCGACTATACCACCTACACCTTTGAAGCTCTGCCCATAGCCAACGGGACCGTGACGGACTTAAATCGCGGCATCCGGGGGACATTTACGACAAAGAAATTACGCTGGAGCAAATCACGCCTGGAATTGTTTCCGGGAGAAGCCATCATTCTTTCTTTCTTAGATGGC
Source organism: Bdellovibrio sp. (assembly GCA_019104905.1). Classification (GTDB taxonomy): domain Bacteria; phylum Bdellovibrionota; class Bdellovibrionia; order Bdellovibrionales; family Bdellovibrionaceae; genus Bdellovibrio. The sequence goes on along the minus strand of JAHRXB010000008.1, from coordinate 10,133 downwards.
GAAGGCCCTTTCTCCGCCAACAGTATCGCCGAGTTCTTTGATCAAGCTCTTTCAACCTACACCGCTCCTCTTCGAACGACAGTCTTGAGTGACACTCTTCAGGTGACGGACTCTCATGGAACGAAGTCCACAATTCCCGTTAAAATCCATGCTTTCACGAATGAAGCGCCTCCGACGACCTATGCCAAGGGCGGAGAAAACGCCGGCATCATACAACTCGCTGAAACAGCCCTAGGAAATATTGTCGCTGTCGGAACCCCCAATGGCCCCCGCGGAAATGCCGAGGCTTTTGTCATCTATAGATCGACTGACAAAGGACAGACCTTCACGGCCGTTGATACTCCAGCCCCAGACTTCGATTCTTACTTTGAAGGATATGCTCACGACATCGTAGTATCTCCCACAAATGGAGCTATCTATGCCTGTGGAAATTTCTGGAATGATCGCTCTGGCAATACCGAGATTATCATCAGAAAAAGTGTCGACGATGGTGTAACCTGGTCAACGGCTTTACATCTTTATGATAATTCGAACGACTATTATTGTTATAATCTGGCGGTGAATTCGTCAGGGCATGTTTTCTTTAGTGGCTATGACGACCTTAATGGTTCTCTTATCAAAGTCTCTAAAGATCAGGGCCAAACGTGGACCCCCATCCTTCAAGACAGCGATTTGGCCCCTGCTGACCTCTCTGCTTTGTTAATTATGGAGACCGACCCTTGGGACAATTTGTGGCTGATGACGAGCAAGGGAATTTTGAAGGGAACCTACAACTCCGGCACCGACACGTGGACCTGGACAAAACCTGTGACCGGTCCAACCTCATTTATTGTTTCCTACGGGGCCGCAAGATCTCACTTTTTTATCTTTGAGTCATCGACGACATTTTATGCAGCCACCTATAAAAACGGAGCTGGCTCTGCCGCTCAGGTGTGGAAAACAACGGATGGTGGAGTCAATTGGACTTCAGAACTTTCGATTCCAACCTTTTATAAATCCAACGGGCTTAGCCGTGCCGATGATGGCTCTCTCTTGTTTTTTGTTCAACTTTCAAGCTATCAAAATCATATCTATCGCAAACCCCCTACGGGAGCTTGGGGCGTGCTGACTGTCACAAACCCCACAAGTGGCCAGATCCCTGTCGGATACGAAGGGACTGCGATGCTGAAACATTCTGATGGGACTCTCGTGGGCGTCATAAGTGATGAAACCGACGCCCATAACAACCCCATGAGAACCCTCACCTCAACAGATAACGGCGCCACATGGACCTTTGGAACTCGCAAGCATGTCTATCTGAATCATTGGGCCAATTGGACTGAAAATGCCGTTCAAAAACGAGATGGCCGCATTATCTTAGCCTATCAAGGACTCAATGAAGAAAATCACTATGGGTACTCCATCATCACAACGGCGGATGGCGGAAAAACCTGGGTGAAAGAGTTCGATAAATACATGATGACTAACACCGGTGAATGTTATCGAGTCCAAGATTTTGCAAAAAACACTTCAGGAAAAATGATCATTGCCGGATACAAGAACTATACCTCAGCATGTTTCATGAGATCCAATGACAGTGGAGCCACCTGGAGCAGCTCGGACCTGACCGACCCAGCCTCACGCAGCCATCTGTACTTGGATTTTGCAGCGAATGGAACGGCTTATTCTGTTTCCAAAAAAGGAACTACTTACTCTTTAATAAAAAGTACGGATGCGGGTCAATCTTGGACGGAAACCTCCAACTTTGTCATTGCAGGGACCACCACTGTCGAATACCGAGACTTTAGAATACTCAATGATGGGACTTTGGCGTTAGCTGCCTGGATCAACAACACTTATCTTGCGGTCTATTACTCAAATGATGAGGGGGCCACCTGGACAGAGAAGATGAGAAGCACCCACACATCATCCGTCTTTAAATTTAAGACGGGTGCTGATCAAAAACTTTACGTCTTCAGTGCAAAAAAGGTTTTTGTCACCGCCGATAACGGCACAACGTGGACTGAAGTCAGTGTGGATGGCGGAATGACCACTATTGCCAGTCTGGCGGTAGATAAAAATGGAAAGCTTTACCTTCTAAGCAGCGACGGCCCTCTGCAATCCAAATCTTTCGAAACTGGCGCCTGGGTGACTCTCGAGGATATCTCGGCGAAACCGTCCCCTAAAATTCAGGATTGGGATCCCGTCTATGATCTTTTCCTTCTTGGCGAAAATAGTTTTGGCTTTATCCTTGAATCAGCGGACCTCTTCATCGGAGGCCAACATCAGATGAGAAAAATAGATTTCTAAGTCTTACAGAACGGGCTCAGGAAAGCCGCAAGATCCTTGGGGTTATCAAAGGGAACTCGATGAGAAGCGCCGGAAATCAACTGCATCTGCAACCCTGGGACTTCTTGCTCGAGACGGCGCGAAAGCTCAACAAACTTCGTGTCGCGCTCCCCAACAAGCCATAGGATTTTAGTAACTTGCGACTGCAGCAAAGGACGCATATTTACTTGTTGAGCCAGCGACCATTGAGTTAAGGCAAGACTTAAGGATTCGCGGGAATAATCTTGCTCAACCCTTTGAGGTTCGTTTTCACTGCCACCGAAAACAGGCTGCGCGTTCCAATTACGCAGGACCATTTCCCAAGAAGACTTTTGAAATTCTTCGGCCCAATATGAATCGTTCATCCAGCGCTGCTGGCGCTCGGCCGAAATGGGATTGAGTGACTCATGAAGGTCATTAAAACCTGGATTGGTAGAGACCAACACAGCTTTATGCCACAAGACGGGACGACGTTTTAATGCATGCAGCGCCAAACGTCCCCCCAAAGAATAGCCTACCAAAATGTTACGCTCTACCGCACAGCCATTGAGCTCCACCCACTTGGTGAAATTCTCGGCCCAAACATCCAAGGAATGTTGCGGTCCCAATTGAGGGTCTTTGAAATAATCCGGAATAAAAAAGCGAAGCTCCTCTGAGAAGGGCAAGTGCGCTTTGATGGCGGCCCAATCCGAGGGCCTGCCTAAAAATCCGTGCAAGAAAAAGAGATTCACTCTTTCCACAAAGATTCATACTCCTTCCAGAATGCCTGGGTTTGCTCCCCATCGGGACAAAGCTCAATGATCTGTTGATCGGCGAAATCTGTGGTCACAGGAATATTATGCCATTTCTGATAAGACCAATTCCACATCTTTGCCCAGGATTCGAAAGAAATCTGATGTTTGTTTATGAATATCTCTTTATTAAACATGCGAGAGAAAATCTGACCTCCGCCATTGTTAATAATCACAATGCGGAATCTTTTGGCTTCCAATTGAGAAGTCGCCCAAAGTGACGATAAATCGTACAGGGCGGTTAAATCTCCAACAAGACACCAATTCTCAGTCTCAGGGTGAGCCCATCCTAGGAATGTTGAAAGCTGTCCATCGATTCCATTCGCGCCCCGATTGGCCGCCACTCGCAATGGCATGGCATCATGAGACGAGCAGGAATCCCACTCGCGAATGGGCAATGAGTTCCCAAGATAAACCGAAGCACCGCGCATCTTTTTTGATAGTGCGTAAATCAATCCCTGCTCAGACTCTGGATACTTTTCCAAAAGTGCGCGGATCGTTTCAGCGCGCGTTCCATCTTCAATGTTCACTTTCACATTTTCACGATGAGGATAAGAGAACTCCACCTGGCTTAAAAGGTCCAAGGAATTACAATGCTGCGTAGGACGGCTTAGGCCCGTGAAGTGATTAAAGCTGACTGAAAAGACGGGAATGTCTTTGTACTTACTTTCCAGATCTCTCCACACACGCGCCGTGGGAATTCCTCCAATACGCAAAATGGAGTCACACTCTTTCGATTTCAAAATTCGATGAATCATCTGCTCGCCAGAGCGAATCTCGATATCCTTAATATCGGGATGCCCACGCAGACTGGAAATACCTTCACAATAAACCGGCGCTTTGTATTGTTTCAAAAACTCTAACACCGTTCCATAGGCTTTCTCGGGCAAAATGCCCACAATCACCAAAGGCTGATGGGTGTTCAAAAAATCTTCCATCTCTTTCAAAGTTCCCAGAGGAATTTGTCCCGGCAGCTTCGTTCGCTCAGAGACCGTCGGGAATTCAATCTTAGGAATCGGCCCGTCGATCAGAGGCTCTTCAAAACAGATATTCACATGCACCGGTTTTTTCCACGACAAAGATTTAAAAGAAATGTGAGAGTTCTCGGCATCAATGTCCAAGGCCACTTCGTTGTAGTAAGAAAAAATACCAACCTGTTCGATCGTCTGCGGTGCCCCCGTCCCGCGATAGTGTTTCGGGCGATCCGCTGTGACCATGATCAAAGGCAACGAAGAGTAGGTTCCCTCCACGGCGGCGGGAAGAAGTTCTGCCACGGCGGTCCCTGACGTGGTGATAATCGCAACCGGACGACGAGTGCTGGCGATGCGGCCTAACGCAAAGAACGCCGCAGAACGCTCTTCAAAGAACGAATACACTTTCAGATTTTTATTTTCGTCGAGAATATGTACCAGAGGACTGTTGCGAGCTCCCGCACAGAGGACGAATTCTCGGACCCCCGTGTGAATCAACTCTTGAATGACCTTCGCTGCTAATTCCATGTTTGTCATACTTCAAGCCCCAAAATCTTTCTCACAGACAGGCGTTTTTGATAAAGCTCTCTCCACTCGCGCTCGAACTCACTGGCGGCAACAATGCCACACCCAGAGCCGATCATCGAGACGGACCTATTCCACTGCAAATTTCGAATGGCGACAAGGCACAGAGCCTCCTCAGGACCCAAAAAGGCAAATGGAGCTCCAAACCCCCGACGTCCCTCTTGCCCCGGGAACTCGGCCATCCACTTATAACCTTGCGAACGAGGGGCCACCCCCAACGCTGGCGTTGGGTGGAGCTGTTCAATCAACGAAAGAAAAGGAGGTTTCTGAGTGCAATAAACCTCGATCTCGGTTTTTAAATGATAAAGCATCGGCAATTCTAAAATCCCCGGCCCTGCGGTTTTCACATCGCCCCAAGACTTCAGTGTATTTTTTAAATCTTCTAAGACAAAAAGGTGCTCTTGCATTTCCTTTTCATCCTCGAGCAAAGACTCTCTTTGAAGAGCTTCCGCTTTGGGGCATGTTCCCGCCAAAGCCATGGTTTTTATCACACCCTGGGAGTATTCAAAGAGGACCTCCGGAGTCGCCCCCAGTACACCCTCTCCCTTTTGCCAAAAACCATAAACGTAAAGGGTCTGCGGAGCTTCCAAAAGTGTGAGCAACATCTGCGCTCGTTCAACTGCCGTCACGGTCTGCGACGAGCGCGCAAAAATGGCCGGCACAGCTTTCTGAATTTCATTTTTTTGGATACGGGATCGAATACCCTCCAGAGCCTGACGAAAGTGCTCCTTCTGAGGCTCCACCCAGGAGGCTCCCATTAAGGGCCCCTTAGAAGGGGGCTTTTGAGCTAAGTAAGCCTCACAATTCTTACGCAGCTCCTCTGGGGAAAGACGGTAGGTTCGGGTCCCTTTCAAGGGGACAGAGGACTTCAAATCGTAGAAATCGGGGAAAAAGACTGTAATTTCGTCACAATCCAAGGCTTCAGATGGCTTAAAAGGCCCCTCAATAAGAATCCATTGATCCCTATGTCGCAAGAGGGCCCCTGCCTCCAAAAAGTTTGTAATGCCTGAGAGCGTTATGCTATTCTGCCGTTCCACTAAAGAAGTCGTATTATGGAAATGCAAACTATGCAAACAACTCCCTCAACCCAAATCGTCAATGTCGGTGGGTTTGATATTGGAGGCCCTCAGTTCACTGTGTTCGCCGGACCTTGCTCGATCGAAAGTTACGAGCAGTTCATGGAGACCGCAAAAGGTGTAAAGGCCTCTGGCGCACATATTCTTCGCGGCGGCATTTGGAAAATGCGCACGTCTTCCAAGGCCTTCCAAGGCTTAGGGTCGTCGTCCTTTGATTTTATCAAGGCTGTTTGCAAAGAAACCAACATGAGCTTGGTCTCTGAAGTGACAGACCCTCGTCAAATCGAAGAGATCTATGATTTGGTGGAGTGTTTCCAGGTTGGCTCTCGCAATATGCACAACTACGCTTTGCTGAAAGAACTGGGCATGCAGAAAAAGCCTGTCATGCTAAAGCGCGGTTTTGCCGCCTTGATCGAAGAATGGGTGAAAGCCGCCGAGTATGTCACCAGCGGCGGAAATCCCAATGTAATTCTTTGTGAACGCGGTATTCGTACTTTTGAAACTGCCACGCGCAACACCCTGGATTTGAATGCCGTGGCTTTTGCAAAAAGAAACACTCATCTTCCTGTGATCGTCGATCCTTCTCATGCAGTGGGCATTCGCGCTCTTGTTCCGGACTTGGCTTACGCGGCAGCCGCAGTGGGCGCTGACGGTATTATCGTTGAAGTTCATCCTCGCCCGGCGGAAGCTTTGTCTGATGGAATGCAGGCTCTGACTTTGGGTGATTTTGAAACCATGATGAGCAAGCTTGATAAAATTCTCACAGCCATCGACAGACCTCTTCATAAGGCGGAAGTTCATGCAAACTAAACATTCTCCCAATCCTGAGATCATCCGCTCGATGTTTTCAAAAGTGGCTGCAAACTACGACAAGGGAAATAACGTCTTGTCGATGGGCATCCACCACTTATGGAGAAAAAAATTAGTTAAATACAGTGGCGCCAAACCTGGCCACAAAGTCTTGGATTGCGCAACCGGCACTGGCGATCTGGCGATTGAATTTAAAAAAACCGTGGGTTCTTCTGGTGAAGTGATCGGAACGGATTTTTGCGCCGAGATGTTGATTCCCGCTCCAGGCAAGGCGCAAGAACGTGGTTTAGAAATCAAGTTCGAACAAGCCGACGTGACGCAACTTCAGTATGCTGACAACAGCTTTGATATTTGCAGTATTTCTTTTGGCATCCGCAACGTGGGTGATCCCGTGAAGGCGTTGAAAGAAATGGCTCGAGTGACTAAGCCCGGCGGGACTGTGATGGTGCTTGAGTTCGGTCAAGTCAACATCCCCGTCTTTGGGGCGCTTTACAACTTCTACTCTCAAAATATTCTGCCTAAGATCGGTGGACTGGTTACAGGTCAAAAAGAAGCCTACGAGTACCTTCAAAAATCCTCTGCCGCTTTCCCTTGCCGCGAAGAGTTTTTGGGCCTCATGAAAGACAGTGGCGCGTATTCGCACTGCGAATACACCCCCCTAACCGGCGGGATTGCATACATCTACAAGGGCACCGTCGCCTAGGTACGGCCTTACTTTTGGTAGTGCAGCTGCATCATTTGCAGCTAGCGTGGCGTAATTCAAAAAGGTACGGCGTACTTTCTATTTAATTTCTTTCCTGAGGGTTTCAATCTGCTTTTCAAGTTGGGCCTTTTCTTTCATAGTGCCCACTCGAGACATTGAATTTTGGATAGAAGATTGCCCCAGCTTTTGATTCACTCGCTCCAACCGAGCCTCGAGCGCCTCAAGCTTTTGATGCTTTCCAACGATGGAATCGTAGCTCTTTTGCTGCTGCTGTTGCTGAAGATGCAACATTTGCATGTGCTGAATTGAAGACGGCTTTGGTGTTTCTTTGGCAAAAGAGGCACACGAAAGAGACAAAGAAAAAAATAATGTCGCAATTGATTTCATCGATTTCATATCGTCACAGACAAAGAGGACTCTCTTTGAGAGCCCTCTTTAGATTTATGTTTACTTGTTAAGATAGAAAAGAGCATTACCACCGTCTTTAAGACGATAGTACACTTCACAGTTTTCACCACCACCTGATTCACAGGCCGTATTGGCAGCTGCCGCCGCGCAAGTTGCATTTGAAGAGTTCACAAGACGTGTCTTAGTCTTCATATCGACAAGAACTTTAACATCAGAAACTTTCTTGAAGCTAAGGATTTGAGATCTTTCAGTTTCACAAATTGTTTCAGAGTTCTCAGCACCTTTTACAGACACGCGCTCAGTCTCTTTACCACTGACAACACCGCTAGCACCATCTGGAGAGTATGTCACTCTTTCAGTCATATGGTTTCCGTCTGGCTTGTTACGGCCTTCTGCCACAACAAAGTTCGCGATACTTGTCGCACCCCAGTTGAAATGGTAGCGCTTAAAGCATCCCGCTTCTTCAACTTTTGAATCCCAGTAGCTTTCGGCATAACAACGATAGCGAGTCATGTTGTTCACGATATCTTTACAGTATGTTGTATTTGCCACAACACTGCCTTCAGGACCGTATCCAGTCATATCTTGATTTGTAAGAGCTCCCGACAAGGCGGAGCCATCAAATCCACTGAAATTTCCATGAGTGTTTGTACATGAAATCGGGGCTGAGTTCATAGTATATGAACAAGTCCATGATTTAAATCCGGCAGGCACACCCGTCGTATTTTCTGTACATGGTTGATTCGTCGGAGTTAAAGCCCCCCAGTTGCTAATCATCACAGGCTTATTGTTGGCATCAACGCAGCCACCACCCTCGATATGCGCAGAATACACATCCGGGCTGGAAGCCTTAACCATTTTACAAACAGACGCCGTCTTGCCATCTACCGAAATACGGTCACAGCTCCACATATCATGTTTCGCTTTTGCATCCGTTTTCATCCACGCCAGATTACAAGATCCAACCACATTAGTTCCACAAGTGTCCCCACCGAATCCCGTTGGCGTTGTGAAGGTAAATGAATCACCAAAGCCAACACTTCTTTGCGTTGAACCATCCATGTAGTTCACTGGCATAGTCAGAGCAATTTTCGCATTGGTTCTTGAATCAGCATCTGTGAAACCAATCACGTCACCACAGGCATGAACTGTCGCTGAATCTTTCCAGAAAGAAAGACCATAAACAGGTGTCGTGGTTTCATTTCCTTGAGCATCCAACTCCACACCTTTAAGACCAATCAGGAAAACGTTTTCATTCTCTTTAGGTCCGTGACATTGATTGTCTGGAGTGCCCACAGGACAAGCGCTCACGTAGCCCGTCGGCAAAGTGCCTTCAAAAGCCGAGATAGTCCAATTGCCACCCATGTCCAACGCTGCCGAAACAGAAGGAGGTGTTGTGTCTACGGCAGCCGCAATAGTCTCAACATCCACAACCACTTCGCCATCTGCGTTGATCGCAATCGCACCTAGATTCACACTGTCAGACAATGTGATGGATTCGGTTTTTTGAGTGTTTCCATCCATGTCTTTTTTGGAGTTATCTTGGAACTTAACAGTTCCCACTGACACCAAAGATGTTTTGTTACGGAAAACCGCCATCACCTGAGAGCCTTTTGCTCCGGGCAATGACACCGTGAAAGAGCCGTCCGCATTTACGTTGGCCTGACCAATCGCTGGCGGAGTCGTGAACGCAATCGCATAGATCTCAAGATCCGCCAAAGTGATTGCATTTACTCTTACGTCGTCTGAGGGTTTACCAGAAACTGAGGACACAAAGCTTGATCCCAAGGTTCCAGAAATTGTTAAATCACTAGCGCCGCTTAATGCATCGGTACCGCCAGCTCCCGTACAGCGAACCATCGCCGCACCCAACAGCAAGACCGTGGCCGCTTGAACCACCTTCTTCCATGTAAACATTCGTACACTCCTTTGTGTCCATGACACTTGTTTAAATACACAAATCCAGAGCAAGAATTTCCCTGAGGAAATCCTCACTTTCAAAGATGTCAAACTTCACTTTGAGGAGTTCATGGTGATTGACAAACACTTCGGAGTGCAAATTTTTTTCAGAACCAGGACCAGTCGTTCACGCAAATTTAATAAAAGAAAATCACAAGTTGTTTTGTTGACGTACGCAAAAGCCCCATAGTTCTAGACCTTTTCTACTAGTTATTGTTTGCTAGCATTCGATGAAATTGAACGCGTGGACCGACGTAAGGTTCTCGTCCGAGATAACCAGGAGTGTCTTCTAATCTTTGAACTTGAGGCTGAGGAGGAAGTGGATCAGGAATATACTTCTTCGTCGGACATCCCCAAAATGCCAATGCAACCAGAGCAAGAAGAAGAGTGACGACAAAAATTTTCATGCTTTTATTTTCTCTCCACGAGGGAGCGCATGATACTTGTTTTCTTACACTAGACAGACTGTGAGAAGCACAAATAAAAAACTCAGATTCCCTTTAGAAAATCTGAGTTCAATAAA
>JAHRXB010000308.1 GCA_019104905.1 Bdellovibrio sp. | reverse complement strand
GCACCTTGCCAGAAGGGGATTCCAGCCTCAAGGCTTGCGGAATATCGTGAATAGTTAGGGCTGTGTTACTTAGCCAAAATGCTGGCATCCCATGAGATCTGAGGAGCGTGGTAGTACTGATGGCCGTCTCCGCGGATCGAGGTGTCTACGGGAGAAACATAGTTATTGAAACGCTCATACTTATCGTCGTGGCCATCAATCGCTCCGCGGGCTTTATAGCTTAATTGTGCGCCAAGATTGAAATAAGAAGTCAGTTGGTACTTGCTGTTGAGATGAGCTTGAAGCTCATTTCCGAAGGCATAACCACGGGCGTTTTTACCTCCACGCACGGTGATTTGGCCACGAGCCGAAGACACCCATTGATCAACGCTGTAGTTGTAAGTGGAGCCAAGAATCAGATCCGGCGTGCCTGAACCCAATTGCATATTGTAAGCGGCTCTTTGTGTGGGAGCAGAGGTGAAGTATTCATCGGTGCTTCCCGTGGGGAGTGTGACACTGATGTCGTACATCAGAAGGTGTCTTTCCTGAGCCCACAGAGGACTTAGACCCATCAAACGGATGTCGCCTAAACCTTCCGTATAGTCGCGTGTTTTGAAGTTAAGCCCGGCAGGAGTGGGCTCGTAAATGGTCTCCACCATGTTTTTGATGTACGGAGCAAAAGCCAAGAAAGTCCATTGAGGGCTGTAGAGCCATGTGGCCGTCGCCAGGTGAAGATCTACGGTGGAGGCATCGAATTTATAGATGCGTGTGTTGGCGGTGTTTTCACCTTGCAAAGAGTATTTGTAATAGCTGTAAGTGAACACCCATGATGGTCCGGCCTGTGTGGAGGTCGTTGTGACCTCTTCAGCGAGGACATGCTGGGTGTTAAATAAACTAAGAAATGCAAAGGCACTGACGAGTGCGCAGATTGATTTTTTCAAGAGACCCCTCCTGTGTAGAGAATCGTGGCCCGATAGAACTGATTTTCTCTGTTTTTCGTCAAGATAATTCCGAATTATTTCATAGATCATTTACTCTATAATACGAGGGGGCGGAGGCTTTCTTGTTCATTCACAGCGTATGGGGATTCTGTGGCGGCCTTTCTATCCTCGTAATTTATAATTATTGGGGAGGTTTGTATGGTCAAAATCAAACGTGTCTACGAAGCCGAGAGTAAGGGAGATGGCTACCGAGTTTTAGTGGATCGCCTTTGGCCACGGGGTGTGAAAAAGTCTGAATTGAAATTTGATGAGTGGCCGAAGGAGATCTGTCCCAGCACAGAAATCCGCAAGGCCTTTGCTCACGACCCAGCCAAATTTTCGGAGTTTCGCACTAAGTATAAAAAGGAACTTAGGAGTGTCGAGGCATCTCATAAACTTATTGATCTTTCGAAGCGCGCTCGTCGGCACAATGTCACTTTGTTGTATGCGGCCCACGATGAAAAGATCAATCATGCGATCATTCTGAAAGAGGTTCTAGATTCCTTGATGGAAGAAAAGGAGGCTTCGCTGGGGTGACAATTTGGGGCTATGCCTAAATGTTTAACGGAGCGTCTTGAGTCGCTCTGCGCTGTCGTTTCCATCATTGCGGCACCAAACTTGTATCAATCTTGGAGCGCGAGGAAACAGCAATGAAAAAGATATTCTTATCCATCCTAGTGTTATTGGTTGTGGCCGTTGAGGGCCACGCGGACCCTTCGTTTTCTAGTCGATATGACTTCGTGGCCTTTCATGAAAAACTGAGTAAAAGAGACGTGATCAGTTTCCAAGAACAACAAAGGTTGGCAGGACTGATTCAGGAGGCGTTTCAAAGGGATCTTTTGCCGGCGCTTTTGATCGAGGTTCCGGTTTCCTCTGCAGGGGTCTATACAAATCTTGATGGTGTGGCCCTGACGTCGGCGAGCAGCAAAACTCTGGAGATCCGTCATGCCGCGAATGAGTTTATTCAAAATCCGGAAGAGGTGTTTATTAAGGATTTCTGGAAGGTGATGCTCGACAACCCGAAGGTGAAAAGCGTTCGTTTGATTTTGAATGCTCCATTGCAGGTTCGACAATCCGGCCAGGAGGGGCTGGCAAAGGCGCGCCTGGATTTCTTAGCTCAGTTAGAACAGAAACTTTTTTTAGTGAATCAAAATGAGGTCAGACCTTTTTGTCACAATCAGTTTTAGGTGCTTGTGAGTCCGAATTTGCACGTGTGAGGTGTGGAATGAAAAAATCTCTTCTGGCGGCCGTGATAGTGGCCAGCCTGATGCCGATGGGATCTTTGGCTTTGGCGGTGGAAACCACTGTCCAAGAGCCTTCTCGCGCACAAACGGAAGAGGCTTTGTCTTTGCTTTATAGAAATTCTTTGGAAAGTCAGTGGACGGCGAAGTCCACATCGTCGAACGCATCTCGTATTGAATATTTCTCTAAATTGTTTTTGCAGAAAAAAAGTCCTTATATTGTGGATCCTTTGGGTGAGGGGGAGAGTGGAGAATTCAGTCGCAAACCTCTTTATCGTTTTGACGGATTTGATTGCACGACATTTGTGGAGACGGTTTTAGCATTGGCTTTGTCACAAAGTCCTGAGGAGTTTCGTCGAACCATAGATCAGATTCGCTATAAAGATGGTCGAGTGTCCTATGAAACTCGCAATCATTTTTCTAGCATCGACTGGATTCCGAATAACACCCGCGCGGGCTTCGTGAAAGATATCACGGGGGCCATTGCGGGAGCTCAGACGAAATGGTCACAGACATGGATCGAGAAGGATCAGTGGTTCCGTTTTAAGGGAGAAGGGTACCAACACTTGGGCCGTCACTTTGGCAAGGTGCTGGCTGAGATTCCTTATGTCGCCAAAGAAGATCTCTTGGCAAATCCGGATCTGGTAAAGCGCATTCCCTCGGGAACGATTTTTCATGTGGTGAGACCGAATTGGGATCTCAAAAAAGCCATCGGAACAAGACTGGATGTTTCTCATCAGGGATTTTTGATTCGTGAGAAGGGTGTGCTTTACATGGTTCACGCAAGCAATGGGGCTTCTCGAGATGGTAGCGACAATGAGAAGCGCGTGAAGAAAGAGCCTCTGACAGAGTATGTGCAAAGAGTGATGATGGCATCGCCCTCAACAGCGGGGATGAATCTTCTCTTGGTTCAGAGTCGTTAGGGATCCAATAAGTGTAACATAAGTCTTTGATAAAACATCGCTTTCACGGCCTTGGTCGAGGCCTTCCTGGACCTTAGTCGTAAAAATTTTTAGACCTTAATATCCAGTAAAATCAATAATTAGACGCGTCAAGTTAAAAAATCCTAGACCTAAGCCCTAAAGTTTTCTGGACCATGGTCCGAATAGTTTGCTGTTACTTGTTGGGAAGAAAAGTTGCGGCTTAGGACCTCCTCCAAAAAAGCTCTCCCCAGAGAGCTCCTCAAAGGAAATACCTCCGTCGGCAATGGGCCCTCGAAGATCGGGACAGTCACCCTGATCCCGAGGGACCTTTCCAACCTAAATTTAAAAAATTGAATTTTAAGAGTTAGTAAAAACAAACAATCGATCACGGGACGTTGACGGGATTCTGGATGTTCTAAAGGTAAGTGGTGCTACCTTGGTCCAATCTAAATTCCACACAAATCAGCGGCAGTGATCTTAAATCCCTTAGGAGGTTCTTATGGGCTTAAGAATTGCTACCAATACAGCATCCATCGCAGCACAACGTGTGCTATCTAAACAACAAAAACGAGCGGAACACTCGGCGCAAGCTTTGGCGTCAGGGTCTCGTATCGTAAACGCCGCCGACGACGCCGCCGGTTTGGCGATTTCAGAAAACTTTAAAGGACAATTAAAAGGTATCGCAGCCGCCCGAAACAACGCCAACAATGCGATTTCATTCTCGCAAGTGGGTGAGGGTGGACTCAGTGAGATGTCGAATATCTTGATTCGTCTGCGCGAATTGGGGGTGCAGGCTGCCTCCGACACTGTGAGTGATACCGAGCGTGGCTTCTTGAATAATGAGGCTCAGCAGTTGATCCAAGAGGCGGACCGTATTGCGAAGACGACCACATTTGGTAACACGAAACTTCTGGATGGAAGTGGCGGAAAACTTGAGTTCCATGTGGGAGCGTACGGTGGTGAAGAAAATATTATTTCTTTTGATTTTGATGCCGATGCGACGACCAGTGCGCTAGGTATTTCAGGAATCGCCGTCGGAGATAAGAGTGACGCGCGGGACACCTTGGAGGCCGTGGATGAAGCGATCTTGAAGGTGGGTTCGTTGCGAGCGAACTTCGGTGCGATGCAATCGCGCCTGGAATCGACGGTCAGTAACTTAGATGTTTCTTATGAAAACTTGTCAGCGGCGAACTCTCGCATTCGCGATACAGATATCGCGAAAGAAACAGCAGAGATGGCTTCAGCGAGTATCTTACAGAACACGGCAGTGTCAGTCCTCGCACAGGCGAACCAACTGCCAAACGTGGCTCTGAAACTAGTATAATTTTTAAGACTTTACATTCACTTAATATACGAATGTCGGAAGAGACCTGTTCTGGGATACGGTCTCTTTCGAGAAGAGGGGTCGCCCACATATACTCCTCGTCTTAAGCCCACCCCGGGAGCCCCTGCTCCCGGGGATTTTCGAAGGTGCCTGGTGACTTATTCTGTCTACAGTGCATTACCTTCAAGCCAAGAGG
>JAHRXB010000307.1 GCA_019104905.1 Bdellovibrio sp. | reverse complement strand
TGAAGCGCGGTGAAAATGCCAGCGTCATCTTGAATCGCCTTTATAAATATACACAAATGCAGACCAGTCTGGGTATCATCATGCTGGCGCTGGATGCAAAAAACCAACCCGTGACCTTTGACTTAAAAGGCATGTTGGAAGCCTTCGTTGATCACCGCCGTGACGTGGTGACAAAGCGATGCATCTTTGAACTTAAGAAAGCTCAAGAACGCGCGCACATCCTTGAAGGTCTTAAAAAAGCGTTGGATCATATCGAAGAGGTTATTAAAACCATTCGTGCATCAAAAGAAGCCAATGCGGCTCGCGAAGCTTTGATGGAGAAGTTTGAATTCTCTGAAAAGCAGGCTGTGGCAATTCTAGAAATGCGTTTACAACGTTTAACGGGCCTTGAGCGAGATAAAATTATCGCGGAACTGGCTGAGTTGATGAAACAAATCGACTGGTTGAAGTTCGTTCTATCTGACGTTCGCGAAATCTACAAAATTATCGTAGGTGAGCTTGAAGATATTAAAAAGCGTTACGCAGATCCTCGTCGCACACAGATTACCGGTGATTTGAACGATATCGAAGATGAAGATTTGATTGCCGACGAAGATATGGTTGTCACCGTTACCAATACGGGTCTTATTAAACGTATGCCGACAGCCGAATACCGCGTTCAAAAGCGCGGTGGTAAAGGTTTAAAAGGCATGGAGACCAAGGAAGAGGATTACGTCACAGATTTATTCTCTGCCAGCACGAAGACCATGCTGCTTGTCTTTACAGATAAAGGGAAAGTTTACTGGTGTAAGGTTCATAGACTGCCTTTAGGAACAAGAACATCTAAAGGAAAGTCGCTTGCAAATGTCGTACAGCTTTCAAGTGGCGAAAGCGTTCGCGCGATTCTTCCGGTGGATGAGTTTAGCGAAAATAAATATGTCGTTATGTTGACTGAAAAAGGTGTCATTAAGAAAACATCTTTAGATGCCTTTGCGAACCCAAGAACCGCAGGGATCATTGCTTTAACGACAGATCTTGATGATGGCGTTATTGACGTTAAGATTTCTGACGGTCAAAGCGACATCTTTATTGCAACTAAAGAAGGTATGTCGATTCGCTTTAATGAGGCGGATGTTCGCGGAATGGGTCGTACTGCGCGTGGCGTGAAGGCGATTACGTTGGCGAAAGAGGACATTGTTGTTGCGATGGAAGTTCTTGAAAAGAACACCAAAGACACTATTTTGATGGTGACTTCGAAAGGTTACGGAAAACGTTCTGATGTGAGCGAATACCGTATTCAGTCAAGAGGTGGCGTGGGTATTATTACTCAAAAAACCACTGACAAAGTGGGCGTTGTGATCGGCACGAAGAAGGTTTCTGAAAAGCATGAGTTGATCTTGTCTACTGATAAAGGACAAGTGATCCGCATGAAGATGACGGACATCTCTGTGCTTGGCCGTAACACTCAAGGTGTTCGTCTGATTAATATTGATGAAAAAGAAGAAACAGTAACGGGAGTTGCTGTGGTTGAGGACGAAGGGGGAGACGAAGTTATGACCCCTCCTTCAGATGGAGCTGTCCACTAAGATGATCAGAGTTGTTCTGGTTGTCTTAGTGCTGGCCCTCACCGCCTGTTCCACCCAGGAAGAGGCGGATTATAAGCAGGCACAAAAGGCGATTGCCCAGGAGCACTATCGAATTGCCCTGGGCTATCTGGATCGAGTTATTAAAAGAAACGCTGCCTCGAAATTTCCGCTTGAGGCTGCTCGTGAGGCCGCACGAATTTCATTTTTTGAGATCAAAGATTTTAATAAGGCCATCAATTATCATCATTTCATTGTTCTGCACTCTCCGAATGAAAAAGAGCGTTTAGAATCGCAGAAACAGATTGCCGAGATATACTTCAATAATCTTCAAAGTTATCAGCAAGCCATCATTGAATATAGCAAACTTCAGCAAATGCCTCACACCGATATGGAGGCCGCACAATATAAAATGAATGTGGCCAGGGCTCAGTATTATCAGAATAACTTCTTTCAAGCAGAGTCGGAAATCGACACTTTGTTGAAATTAAAAAGCGACGACAACACTCGATTTAGCGCCTTGATGTTGAAAGGAAACATTCTGGTCGCAAAAAAAGATTTTGTAAAAGCGGCAGAGATTTTTAAGGAGCTTATTAGAGGCTATCCAGAGAAAGCGATTCAGGAAAACGTCGCTCTCACTTTGGCCGTTTGTTATGAAGAAAATCTTGATTTCAAAAGCGCCGTCGCCATTTTGGAAGAGCACCGAAACAAGTACAAGCCGCCGGAATACATTGAGCTTCGAATCAAACGACTGCAAGAACGCATGAAAAACGCTCCCGGCGCGAAAGGCTTTAGGAAGTGATGAAAAAGTATATAATTTTTGCATCCATCGGCTTTGAGCTTGTCGGTTTAATCATAGGATGTTTTTACCTCGGACAATATCTTGATCAAAAGTACAACACCAAGGGGATGATCTTTGTCGGTTTGACCTTTGCGTGTTTGATCGGATGGTTGTGGAGGGTCATATGGCTTCTTCGCAAGATGCAAAAAAGTGAAGAAGAAGCGGACCTTAAAAACTCCGAAAAAAAGTAAACATGAAGATTGTTCTAGTCATCCAAGCTGCCCTCACCCTCCTCGGAGGAGCCCTTTTGGCTTATTTTTATGCGCCACAGCAGGCCTTTTCTTATATGGCGGGCGCTTTTGTTATCTTAACCAGCTTTTTTCTTCTGGGAATTGGCTTTGGGATGATCTTTCAGAAGAAATTGATTGCCCTTGCCACGGGGATCATTGTATTTAAGTACGCGATTTTAGGGATTATTATCTTTACGCTGGTTAAACTTTCTTGGTTCAATCCGTTGTGGTTTTCCATGGGAGTGGCAAGCTTTGTTCTTTCAGCGCTGATTTATGCATTGAAAGAAGCCTTAAGAGAAGGAAACACAAATGTCATTTAACTGGACACAACTTATTCCTGGTGTTGGTCACGAATACGCACACGTTGCAACGTTAGGACTTGCGACTGCGAGTGTGTTTGCGATTGGTGCCGCAGCTCGTACCTCTCTTGGTACTGGTGAGACAGCCATTCTTCCTGCGAGCAAGTTTTCTCTTCGCGGAATCATGGAGATGCTGACGGAAATGATGTCAGGTCTTGCTGACATGGTTATCGGTGAACATGGTAAACACTATGTTCCGTTCTTCACGTCTGTTTTCTTCTTTATTCTGTTTAACAATTTAATTGGAATGATTCCGGGGATGACTCCCGCAACTGAAAACATCAATACCACTTTTGGTTTCGGTGTTTTGATGTTCTTGTTTTATAACTTCCAGGGTGTGAAGGAGAATGGCATCGTCGCCTATCTTAAACACTTCATGGGTCCAGTGATCTTCTTGGCTCCTTTGATGTTCGTGATTGAAATCGTGTCTCACATGGTTCGTCCGTTCTCATTAGGTCTTCGTCTTGCGAACGTTATGATGGGTGACCACACGGTCCTGTCTGTGTTCCTTGACCTTGTGCCCATTGGCGTACCAATTCCATTCTACATCATGGGATTGTTCGTCTGTTTTGTTCAGGCTTTTGTATTTACATTGCTTTCAATGGTTTATGTGGCATTCGCGATTGCACACGACCACTAAGAAGCAAAACTAACCACTCATATTGAGGAGAAACACATGAAAAAAATGATCGTTGCAATGGTTGCTATGTTGGCTACTACATCTGCATTCGCACAAGAAGCTGCTGCTCCAGTTGTTGCTGCTAGCTCTGACCGTGGTTTGGTAGCTATCGCTGCTGCTATCGCTATCGCATTGTCTGTATTCGCAGGTGCTATGGCTCAAGGTAAAACAGCTTCTACAGCTCTTGACGGTATCGCTCGTAACCCAGCAGCTTCTGGTAAGCTTTTGATCCCAATGATCTTGGGTCTTGCTCTTATCGAGTCTCTAGTTATCTACGCGTTGATCATCGCTCTTCGTTTGGCGTAATTGTCAGACTCTGACTGATCAAGCAAAAGGCTGGGTATCCCCCGGCCTTTTTTATTTGTGCGGTCTTTGAATTCAGATTGCGGAGAGATGCCATGAAGCATTTTGAAAATCGTTGGATCTTTGAATCTTTCGAAGAAAAAGAAGACAGCATTTTGAAGTCCATGTTTGGTGGACTGGCCCTGTATCACCAAGGACAACTCAAATTTATCTTAATGGAAAACCCTGGTGATAATGAATATCGGGGCAAAAAGTATTCTTATGATATCTGGAACGGTCTTCTGGTGGCCACCGACCAGTCTCGACACCCTTTATTGATAAAAGAAATCGAGAGACTTGTCCCCCACCCGGTTTTACCAAAATGGCTCTATCTTCCCTTCACTTTTGAAAGCTGGGAAGACGACGTCGAAAAACTTTTACGCCTGGCACACAGAGGAGATCCCGTGATCGGGGTTTGGCCTCAGGAAAAAAAGAAATCTAAAGCAAAAAAGAAAAAACCCGCTTCCAAGAAACGGGTTTTAAAGAAAACAAAAAGTAAACTCAGATCTTAAAGATACTTGTTCACGATGGCTTCAACGCGGCCACGGATTTTATCAAGCCCCGCTTGAGAAGAAGACTCATACCGAACCACCACGACAGGTTGAGTGTTGGAAGAGCGACACAAAGCCCAGCCGTCTTCAAAACTCAAACGAATGCCGTCTGTGAAGTCGACTTTGTAGTCGGCTCCAGGTCCACCAGGGAAGGCCTCGATCATCTTTTGCACGATCAAAACTTTTTTCTCTTCAGTGGTGTCGATACGGATCTCAGGTGTGTTGTATGATGGAGGAAGTCCTTCCAGCAATTGTGGAATCGTCTTGCCTGTTTTTGCCAAGATTTCGGCCAAACGAAGACCTGCATAAGGAGCATCGTCGTATCCGTAGTTGCGATCTGCAAAGAACACGTGTCCGGACATTTCGCCACCGAAAGGAGCTTTCTCCACTTTGATTTTTTCTTTCACCAAAGAGTGACCGGTTTTCCACATGATTGGCTGTCCACCGTGTTTTGCAACATCTTGATACAAACGATCTGAACACTTTACGTCGCCGATGATTTTTGCGCCCTTTTGCTCTTCAAGAATCGCGCGCGAAATGATCACCATCAATTCGTCACCATAAACCATGCGGCCCGTGTGATCGACAACACCAATTCGATCGGCATCGCCATCAAAACCGATTCCACAAACGGCGCCCTCTTTGAGGACTTGAGCCTTGAGGTCATGAAGATTCTCTTCGACGGTTGGATCTGGATGATGATTGGGGAACGTTCCGTCTGGTTCTTCAAAGAGAATAGTCGGATTTAAACCAACGGCATTAAAGAGCCCACGCACGACAGAGCCGCCAGCCCCATTTCCACAGTCCAAAACAACTTTTACATTTTTGATATTGCCGAACTCTTTGTGGTAGCGTTCGTAGTACATTGGCTTGATGTCAAAATGTTCTTCAGAGCCTTTGCCATCAATAAACTGACCTTTTTGAATGATCTCACGAAGCTTTT
Organism: Bdellovibrio sp.; assembly: GCA_019104905.1. Classification (GTDB taxonomy): domain Bacteria; phylum Bdellovibrionota; class Bdellovibrionia; order Bdellovibrionales; family Bdellovibrionaceae; genus Bdellovibrio. The sequence continues at coordinate 16,476 of JAHRXB010000307.1, read as the reverse complement.
GAATTTCAGCGCCGAAGATCGTGCCCTTCCCAACAGAAATTTTAAAGCCATTGTACTCGGGAGGATTGTGGGAGCCCGTGACCTGGATAGCACCTTGAACACCTTTGAGTTCAAAGGTAGAGAAGTAGCATACGGGAGTTGTGACAAGGCCCAAGTGAATCACTTTTGCGCCCGACTCCATCATGCCTTTTGCTAAATTCTTAATAATAGCAGGAGAACTTTCACGAGCGTCGTGGCCCAGAGCGATGGTGGGATTGATAACGCCAGCAACGTCTTTCATGTAAACGACATAGGCGCGACCCAAAAGATAAGCGAAATGGTCGTCGAACTGACCGTTATAAACACCGCGAATGTCGTACTCTCTAAAAATGACAGGTTGAAACATAAATCACCTCAATTATTTCAGGTATTTAGGAATATAATTTTCAAGCCCTAGAGTCGAGCTAATTTTATCGCCCAGCGAAGGGCATCAATCATCGATTGTGGATTGGCTTTGTTCTTTCCGAAAATATCTTTTGCAGTGCCGTGGTCCACGCTTGTGCGCACAAAAGGGATCCCCAAGCTGATATGGACGCCGCTGTCTTGGCCATGGATCATTTTAAAAGGAATCAGCCCCTGATCATGGTAGAGCGCCAAATAAAGCGAAAATCTTTTCCAGCTGGTTGGAAAAAAGGCGGCATCGGGAACAAGGGGCCCCTCCACGGGGATCTTTTTTTTATGTGCAAAAGCAAGAATCTTCGGAAAAAGTTCGGTCTCTTCGTGACCGATCAGGCCTCGTTCTCCTGCGTGGGGATTGAGACCTAAGATGCCGATGGGCTTTGGCTTTTGAGTGCCGGGAAGTCTCTTGCGAAGTTCATTGGCATTGAGAAGAGCTTCCTGCAGAACCTGAAGATTCAAGGTCTTTGTGACTTTGGAAAGGGGTTCGTGAGCCGTCGCTAGAACGACATTGAATTTGTTTCCTACAAAACCCATGTTCACATATTGAGTCTTGGAAAGGCGTTTAAGAATATCGGTATGGCCAAGATCTTTAAATCCAGCCTCTTTGATGCTTGTCTTTGATAGAGGGGCTGTTGCCAAAGCGTGAATTTTTTTATTTAGGCAAGCCATGGCGCTGAGTTCGACCCACTTTGCTGGAGACAGGTCGGAAGCAATGTCGATAAGGTACGGGCCCTTGATTTTAAGAGCCTCTTCCAGCGAATCCACGGTGATGCGAGGCCACTTTTTGTCTATCAGAGCAAGATACTTTTCAGAGGCCCCTTCAGAGCGCCACAAAAGAATTTGAACATTTTTTTGTGGGCCTATTTTATAAAGAGCCTTGGCGGCGACCTCAAAGCCGATTCCATCGATGTCCCCTGTTGTAAGGGCGATCCTCACGTTATTCATTGATTCTTACGAAAGACTCATCCCGCTTACTTTGAAGCCAGGCTTTGAGTTGTCGCTTAAAGCTTGCTTCGAGAAGTTGTGCTTTGATGCGCTCTTTTGCTTTTTCAAACTTAGGATCTGCAGTCAGCTTTTTTCCTGTGAGTTTCACGATGTGAAAACCCATGCGCGACTTAACCACGGGAGTGGTTTCGCCAACCTTGAGGTTTGAAATGGCTTCTTCGATTTCAGGAAGAAATTCTCCCGATTTAAAAGTTCCAAGACTTCCGCCAGCAGAAAAATTTGGATCCTCACTGAATTGTTGCGCCAGCGTTTCGAAGTTATCACCGCCGCGAAGTTTTCCTAGGACTGTCTCTGCTCTTTTAATGGCGGCCTCAGCCCCACCCTTTTTAGGATTAAAGAAGATGTGTGATACGCTGAACTCATCAATAGACGGACGGCTGTTGGGGCTGGTCTTTAGATATTCATTCAAAGCGTCTTCGTCAGAAATACGCAATTTAGAAATGATCTCAGCATCCATCAAAGAGCGCTTTTCAATACTGTCTTTAAGAAAGGCTTTGTATTCTTCCGCTGTAAGGCCCTGACCTTTGATAATATTTAAAAGCTCGGCCTCGCTGACATTGTTTCTCTTGGCCATGTCTTTGATTTCAGAGTCAACGCGATCATTGGTTACTACGAGGTTAAGTCTTTTAACTTCAGATTGAAGCAGCTTTTCGTTAATCAAATAATCCAACTGAGCCTTGCGATTTCCCTTAAGAATAGAGCTGGGCTTATCAAAAAGCAGGGACTCATCAATCAATCCGGGCTTTCCGATTCTTTTTTCAAGTTCTTTAAAATCAGATTCCAGAACGAGCTCGCTATTTACGATAGCCACGGTTTTTTCCACAATCTCTGCATGGGTGGGAGCCGCGACGAGCAAGGAAAAGAGGATATTAATCATTTGCGCCTCGTGTATCTACTTTAATAGAGTTCATTAACTCATAGTCTTTTAAGACTTTACTACTTCTCAGCTGAGCATCAAGCCAAGCGACATATTCTGCCTGCTCGCGTTGAGCTTTGAGGGCCCTGATGATCTGCGACTTAACTTCCTCAAGGGGAAGTGTCGTTGCGGGAGCCTTTTTTTCGACCCGAATAAGATGAATCCCGAAGGGACTCTTAATCGTTTGTAATCCCGATCCGGCGGAAAAAAGAGGATCAAAATAGTCCACGGATCCTTTTTCAATCCACCCTACAACGCCGCCATTTTTTCCCTCGGGAGTGATGGAATATTTTTTGGCTAGTTCTGCAAAGTTTTCGGTTTTTAGATCGACCTTGATGGCGTCTGCTTTGGCGTCTTCATCGACCACGATCTGTTGAATATAGATACGTTCTTTTCGCTTGAAACGATCCTTGTGGTCTTCGTAATATCGTTTGATCGCCTCTTCTGTGGGGGGCTTGATCTTTTCATTGAGTTTTTTGAATACTTCTTTTTCAACCAAGGAATAGCGAAGCTCCTCCCGCCATTCTGAGAACGAGAGATTTTCTTGGGCCAAAGAGCGACGGAAGGAAAGATCGTCGGGATAGTTTGCACGAAGGGCGTCGACTTCTTTGTCTAACATGGCTTCGGAAATAACGATGCTTTGAGCGCGGGCCCAATCCAAGGTCAGACTCTTCACCAGAAAGTCCCTTAAGATCTCTTCTTTAACGCGATGAATGTTGTTGGGATCTTTGGCGGCCAAGGCGTCGAAGTTTCGCAAACGCCGAGCCAACTGATTGGCAAACTGCTTGGAGGTCAGAACGTGATCGTTGACCTTCTCAACGGGTTTCGTTGAAAGTTTTTGATAACTCGAAGGACATCCTGCCAAACCCAAGGTCATAAAACATAAAAACGCCAGAAAGCTGTTTTTGTGAGTTGAGGTTTTCGACTGGCCGTTCAAAATAAAAAGCCCCGTCAAAGCGGGGCTCTTTAGAAATTTCATAGAAAGGTTTCCTTATTTAAGGGCACTCTTATTTTCTTTAATAGAGTATGACTTCTTCAGTTTGTCGAAGTAGTCATTGAAAAGCTGTTTTCTTTTTTCATCAAAAACAGCCGCTCTGATTTGACGCTTGTTTGCGTTTTCAAAGCTTCTACGTCCAGTTAGCTTAATGATGTGGAAGCCGAATTGAGATTCGATGAGCCCCTTGATTTCACCGACCTTCATAGACGCTGCCGCTTCATAATAACCGGGAACGAGAGTTACGCGTGATTGCCAACCAATGTCGCCACCAGCTTGCTTAGAAAGAGCGTCGTCAGAGTAAAGCTTCACAAGCTCTTCAAAAGGTCTTTTGCTGGATTTAACTTCTTCAAAAATTTCAGAGGCACGTTTTTTTGCTTCTGCAATTTGTTGTGGATTTGCACCGGGTTTGAACTCAATCAAAATGTGGCTGGTGCGAAGCTCAGGGTTCTTTGCGTACCAAGCTTGCATTTCTTTTTCTGAAACTTGGATCTTTTGAATTTGCGGACCCAATTCTTTTTCAAGCAAGGCTTTGTACATCTCTTGATTGAGGCGCTCAAGAACGACAGGATCTTTTTGGAGACCACGTTTTTCAGCCTCTTGGAGGCCGACTTCGTAACGGATCAAGTCCTCAAGGAAAAGTTCCTTGGTGGGCGGGTTGATAGTTTGCGACTTAACTTCGTTGTACTTTTTATTGAAGTCTTCAAGAGTAATAGATTTTTTGCCTACTTGAGCCACGATCTCCGTGGATTTTTGTGCAAAAGAGGTCGCAGAGATGAGCAACAAGATGCTGATAAAAAGTTTCATACTTTAAAAGTCCCTTTAAAAAGTTGAATACACGTCACCTAAAAACGCTAGCACTAGGCATCATTATCCGCAATGAATTTAAGAGCTTGCTGTCTTGCGTGATGCAAAAGGGCTTCTAACTCTAGAGCAAGGTCTGGGTTTCGTGGATCAGCATCTCGAGATACGGGAGCCAGTGGTCCCACCCAGTAGATGATCACTTTTGCGAAAGGCTTTGGAAGAAAAGTTTTATTCCAAGATCTTGGAAAATGAATAGCACGATCGCACGCCACTCCAGCTGCATAAATCGGACCCGAAATCATGCGTGATAATTCGAAGACTCCGGGCTTCACCTTGTGTAACGGACCCTTTGGGCCATCAACTGCAAAGCTGCAATTTCCCCCGTCTTTTACTAAACGCAAAAGACCTTTAAGCGCTTGCACACCTCCGCGCGTGGAAGAGCCGCGACTGGTTTTTGCCCCAAGCCACTTGAGCACCTTGGCCATCAACTCTCCATCTTTGGATTGAGAGGCAATGGTGGCTATGCGATAGCGCTTTACAATCGATAACAGAGCCAACTCGTCTCCATGCCAGTGTGCGAGCACGACGGGGTTTTGATTTTCCAGAGAATTTTTAAGGGAATCAGGTTCGATAATCCGAACCCTCCATGTCCATGAAAGGGTTCGGTAGAAAACAAATACAATAATCGGAAGAAAGTACTTTCTAAACACGATTAATGGTGAAGGGCTTTCTTAAACTCTTCAGTAAGTTTAGGAAGAATTTCCATAGCGTCACCAACGATGCCGTAGGTCGCTTTTTGGAAAATAGGAGCATTCGGATCGTTGTTAATAGCAACAATGACCTTGGAACCACTCATGCCAGCCAAGTGCTGAATAGCTCCAGAGATGCCCACGGCGATATACAAGCTTGGAGCCACTGTTTTTCCAGTCTGTCCTACTTGCATGCCATGGCTCACCCAGCCCGCATCAACAACGGCACGTGAAGCACCCACGGTTGCACCCAAAACATCCGCAAGATCATTAAGAAGCTTAAAGTTCGCCGCCTCTTTTAGACCACGACCTCCGCCCACGATGATGTTTGCTTCAGTTAAATCCAACTTTTCACTAGCACCCTTCACAACCTCTTTAATAAGAGTTTTAAGGTCTGGTTTTACCGCAGACTGCTCAATCACAGAGGCATTCTTGGATGTGTCCGCGGCTGCAACAGGAAGTTGATTGGCGCGCATCAAAACGATCTTTAAAGAAGTGTTTTCAAAGTTAGCCTTTGCGAAACACTTTCCAGAATACATTGGTTTTGTTGCTGTGACGGAGTCACCAGAGATAGTAAGCTCTGTGCAATCACTGGCTACGCCAGCGCCCAAACGAGCCGCCACGCGAGGAAACAGGTCTTTTCCTGTGGAAGAAGCTGACGCCAAAATGATTGAAGGTTGAACTTTTTCAACAAGAGCTGCTACGTTCGCAGTGAACAACTCTGGATTGTAGGCATCCAAGGCTGCGTCTTTAACGACATGAACTTCGCTCGCGCCATTGTGTCCAGCTGCTGCCGCGACGTCTCCAGCGTGGGTTCCGAAAACAGCCGCAACGACTGTGTTTCCAGATTTTGCAGCGGCCTGAAGAAGTTCAATAGAGCTGCGCTTAAGCTTTCCGTTTGTTTGTTCGGCGAAAACTAGTACTTTTCCCATGACGACTCCCTATAGAACTTTCGCTTCGTCGCGAAGAAGTTTAACCAACTCACTGGCCTGAGTAGAAGAATCACCAGCAATCATTTTGACAGGTGGTTTTTCAGCAGGAAGAGAGAAATTTGAGTATTTTACCTTGATATCCGAAGCCGGAATGTTCAAAGAGGAGAATTCAACTTCTTTGATGACCTTTTTCTTGGCTTTCATGATGCCAGGAAGACTTGCATAGCGAGGCATATTGAGACCCTTGTTGGCAGCAACCACTGCCGGAGTCATCATTTGCACAACCTCTTTCGCGCCGCCCTCAACATCGCGCTCAACAACCACGTTTTCGCCATTATAAGCAAATTTAGAAACAACGGTTGTGTGAGGAACATTTAAGAACTCCGCCATCATTTGGCTGACAGAAGAAGCATTGTCGTCAATCGCCAGCTTGCCAGAGAAAATAACTTTGGCTCCGCCCTCGGCCTTAATGACTTCCGCCAAGGCTTTCGCCGTGGAGTAGTTGTCTAGATTTTCAGCATTTACAACAATCGCTTCATCCGCGCCCATCGCAAGAGCTGTGCGCAAAGATTCAACAACACGAGTTTTTGGACCAACACTCAAAACCCAAACCTGGGATCCCGCGTTTGCGTCACGAAGCTTGACCGCTTCTTCCACTGCATATTCGTCGTAAGGATTTAAAACCCACTTGATTCCCGCGGCGTCGATGCCGTTTTGGTCGGGAGTGATTTTAATCTTTGTCTCGGTGTCAGGCACCTGCTTGATACACACAAAAATCTTCATGTTTTTACCCCGTTTTTAGAGGCCCAGTTCTATCGCAAGTCCAGGAAAGGCAAAACTAAATTCCATATTTAACGTGTCGCGATACATGACGGGTATCATGGACAACTTAGTACCCCCAGGAGTAACTTAGTTGGATACTTATTGAGAAAATACACACCAACAAAACAAGGGGTTCTACACCATGTCTGGATTTCTCGGTTCAACCGTCGGGAAAAAGTATCTTATGGGAATTTCGGGTCTCATTTGGGCGGGGTTTGTTCTCGCCCATATGGCCGGTAATCTTTTAATCTTCGTAAGTCATGACGCCTACAATTCGTATGGGCATGCGCTAACTAGTGGCAATATTATATATGTCGCAGAAGCCGTGCTGGTGTTGGCGCTTCTTACGCATATCTACACGGCAGTGAGTTTAACGATTCACAACCGCGGAGCAAAACAGCAGGCTTATGCGGCTCCAGCTAAAGGGGCAAAAAAAGTTTCCTTGGCGTCACGAACAATGGCGGCGCAGGGTGCTCTGGTTCTTGTTTTCATCATCCTTCACATCATCACCTTTAAGTACGGAGTTTACTATGAAACGACCGTGAATGGTGTTGTGATGCGCGACCTTGCTAAGCTGATGGCGGAAGTCTTCCAAAGCCCCGCTTATGTTGGCTGGTATGTTGTGTGCTTGATCCTTCTTGGCTTTCACCTCAGTCATGGCGTGGGCTCCTCGTTTCAATCTCTGGGATTGATGGAAGGAACTTATCGCCAGCTTTGGAAAAAGCTGAGCTGTGCATACGCGGCAATCGTGGCTTTGGGCTTTATCGCTCAACCTCTTTACCTCTTTTTCTTTGCTCACTAAGGAGAAATAAAATGGCTAATAAACTTGATAGCAAAATTCCTAGTGGACCCATTGAAAGCAAATGGAAAAACACTAAATTTGGATACAAGCTTGTCAATCCCGCCAACAAACGTAAACACTCTGTGATCGTTGTGGGTGCGGGTCTTGCGGGGGCGTCTGCTGCCGCTTCGTTGGGTGAACTTGGATATAAAGTAAAGGTGTTCTGCCAACATGAATCTCCTCGTCGCGCGCACTCTGTGGCCGCTCAAGGAGGTATTAATGCCGCGAAAAACTATCAAAATGACGGTGACTCTGTTTATCGTCTTTTCTATGACACAGTAAAGGGCGGAGACTTCCGCGCTCGCGAGGCCAACGTCTATCGCTTGGCAGAAGTGTCTGCGAACATCATCGACCAAATGGTTGCTCAAGGTGTTCCTTTTGCTCGTGAGTACGGCGGAACTTTAGCGAACCGCTCTTTCGGTGGCGCGCAGGTGTCACGTACTTTCTATGCTCGGGGCCAAACGGGACAACAGCTTCTTTTGGGTGCGTACTCTGAGATGATGAGACAGGTTGATACCGGGAACGTTGAGCTTCGTTATCGTCGCGAAATGTTGGATCTTGTTATCGTCGATGGTAAAGCTCGCGGTATTATCGTGAGAAATCTTTTGACGGGTGAAATTGAGTCTCACGAAGCGGATGCGGTTGTTTTGGCGACGGGCGGATATTCCAATGTCTTTTTCCTTTCCACAAACGCGATGAATTGTTCTGCAACGGCGGCCTGGAGAGCTCACAAGCGTGGTGCCTACTTCGCGAACCCTTGCTATACGCAGATTCATCCCACCTGCATTCCTGTTCACGGCGAGAACCAATCAAAACTGACATTGATGTCTGAGTCTTTGCGCAACGATGGTCGCGTTTGGGTTCCTAAGGCAGTGGGTGATAAACGTCATCCGAACGAAATCCCCGAGAGTGAGCGCGATTATTATCTTGAGCGCGTGTACCCGTCTTTTGGCAACTTGGCTCCTCGTGACGTGGCTTCTCGTCAGGCGAAATATCGTTGTGATGAAGGTCGTGGCGTGAATGAAACTGGTAAAGCAGTTTATTTGGATTTTGCCGATGCCATCAAGCGTTTGGGAGAAGACAAGATCTCTGAGCGTTATGGCAACCTGTTTGAAATGTATGACAAAATCACCGGAGACAATCCGTACAAAATGCCGATGAGAATCTATCCGGCTCCTCACTATACGATGGGCGGCTTGTGGGTTGACTACAACCTAGAGTCGACAGTTCCGGGCTTGTTTGTTGCGGGTGAGGCGAACTTCTCTGATCACGGAGCCAATCGTTTGGGTGCTTCGGCGTTGATGCAAGGTTTGGCCGACGGATATTTTGTTCTTCCCTACACTATCGGCAACTACTTGGGCGGTACGAAGCTTGAGAAAGTTTCTACTTCCAATGACGCCTTTAAGGCTGCCGAAGACAGCGTTAAAAACGACGTTTCAAAACTAATGGGCATCAAGGGCAGCCGTACGGTGGATAGCTTCCATAAAGAGCTTGGTCATATCATGTGGGAATACTGTGGTATGGGACGTAATGAACAAGGTCTTAAGAAGGCTCTTGAGCTGATTCCTAAGCTGAGAGAAGAGTTCTGGCACAACGTGCGCCTTCCTGGCGACGCCAATTACTTAAACGTTGAGCTTGAAAAAGCCGGTCGTGTTGCAGACTTCCTTGAGCTTGGTGAGTTGATGTGTCGCGACGCTTTGGAGCGTAAAGAATCTTGCGGCGGTCACTTCCGTGAAGAGTATCAAGTCGATGGCGAAGCGAAGCGTGATGACGAAAAGTTCTGTCACGTTGCTGCTTGGGAATACACAGGTGAAAACAAAGCGGAAGTTCGCCACCAAGAAGAACTGACTTTTGAAAACGTGCATTTAGCAACTCGTAGCTATAAATAAGAGGCGTAAAATGGCAGGAAAACATATCAATTTGACTTTGAAGGTTTGGAGACAAAAAGGCCCTAAAGATCAGGGTGGATTTGTTGAATATCATGCGAAGAACGTCTCTGAAGACGCCTCTTTTCTTGAAATGCTTGATGCGGTTAATGAAGAGCTCGTTTCAAAAGGTGACGAGCCGATCGCATTTGACCACGACTGCCGCGAGGGCATCTGTGGAGCGTGCGGATTTGTTATTGACGGTGAAGCTCATGGCCGCCTGAAATCAACAACGGTGTGCCAGTTGCACATGAGAAACTTTAAAGATGGTGAAGTTCTGACGTTGGAGCCTTTCCGCGCTCAAGCATTCCCTGTGATTAAAGATTTGATGGTGAACCGCTCGGCCTTTGATCGCATCATTTCTGCGGGTGGATACATTTCCGCCAACACGGGAAATGCTGTCGACGCCAATGCGGTTTTGATTCCTAAGGCAGACGCAGACGAAGCGATGTCTTCAGCGACTTGTATTGGTTGCGGTGCTTGTGTGGCCGCTTGTAAAAATGCTTCTGCGGCTTTATTTACATCGGCGAAGATTTCTCACATGGCTTTGCTACCGCAGGGACAAGTGGAAAGAAAAGAGCGTGCGATTCGCATGGTCGCAGCGATGGATGCTGAGGGCTTTGGCTCTTGCACAACCACGGGAGCTTGTGAGGCGGCTTGTCCGAAAGACATTCAGCTGACAAACATCTCTCGCATGAATCGTGAATTTTTTGTTGCTAGCGCAACCAAGCGTCCTAAGCACAAAGATGGCGGCGCAGGCTAAGAAAGAGTTATTCTTAAAAACGCGGTATTTAAAGGGCCCGATGAGGGCCCTTTTTGTTTTCTAAAAACAGAGAGATCTTAGGTGCTTAGTAATAGTGCTGCGATGTGTTTGTAACTTTTTTTCGCCGGCCTTAACCTTTAAACTCTGCGTTGTCGGTCTGTCTCAATGAGAGACATCTTTAGATATTTCACACCTCTGAAATTCCCCTCAAGCTTCATCATCAAACCTCCGAAACTAGACCAAGGATTGGCTTATGAAGAAGATTGATCAGTTAATGGCAGAATTAGGATTTAACAAAAATGCTCCAGACAGCGTGAAGGAGGCCTTTGTTAAGCATCTTATCAAAGCGTCAACCGGAGTGAATGTGATGACTCCTTCTGAGAAACGGGAGATCGCTGAAAATCCCCAAAGAATTGTGCAATTCAAAAGTCCTCAGCAATTGAGTTTTGAATTTGCTGAAGAGCCACCCCGCCCATCGTCTGGAAAAAAAGCAGTGTCTTAGTCTCGATTCCTAGAGAGAGGTCGTGATTTCTTCACGACCTTTGTAGAGGCTCCTCAGGACCTTGAACCAAAAATAACAGCTTTCTTTCGCAAATCTAAAAATTGATAACCAGCTCACCTTCACATTGGTACCATTTTGGAACTAGCACGTTTGAGGAAATATTATATTCCTCGTCCGTTCGAAATCACCCAATGAAGGAGGGGATTATATGAAAAGGCTTATTGGAAGAGCCTCCAAGGCGGCCATGGTTGGCTTGTTTGTCACTGGAGCGACGGCATTTGCAAATACACCCGAAGCGGTTCCTGGTGAATTCATTGTAAAACTCAAAGACTCTGTGTCTGCAAAATCCTCAATCAATGTTTTAAGTGCAGAACTGGGCTCTTACATCAAAGACACCATTCCTGGGCAAAATATCGTTGTAATCAAGCGTCCTGTTTTTGAAATTCAAGCAAACGTTGTGAAGTCTCTCTCTGAAAATCCTTTGGTGGATATCGTAGAGCCGAACTATATCTACAGAATCAACCGTACTCCGAATGATCCTATGTTGGGGCAATTGTGGGGTTTGAAAAATAGCGGACAGCAAGATTCTCAACGTCGTGCAGGCATCGCGGGTATCGATGTTGGTGCGGAGCAAGCATGGGACATCACAACAGGATCTAAAGATGTGATTGTCGCTGTAATCGATACAGGTATTGATTACAATCATCCCGATTTGAAAGACAATCTTTGGACTAACCAGGCCGAGCTTAATGGTAAGCCGGGCGTTGATGACGATGGCAACGGAATCGTCGATGATATTTACGGCGCAAGCTTTGTAGATGCTGCGAAACCCACCGGCAACCCTCTTGATGATCATGGTCACGGATCACACTGCTCTGGCACAATCGGCGCCACAGGAAATGATGGCAAAGGCATTGTGGGTGTTGCTTGGAACGTGCGCCTGATGGGCGTTAAGTTCCTCTCTGCGAGTGGCTCTGGTTCTTTGGATGGCGCTCTAAAAGGTATCGACTATGCCACTCAAATGGGTGCGAAAATCATGTCGAACTCTTGGGGTGGCGGTGGCTACTCTGAAACTTTAAAACAAGCGATCGAAAGAGCGAACACAGCGGGCGCTTTGTTTGTTGCGGCTGCCGGGAATGAATCAAACAACAATGATGCAAACCCCACCTACCCTGCAACCTACGATGTTCCTAACGTACTGTCTGTTGCTGCTGTCGACAACAGAGGACAAATCGCTTCGTTCTCAAACTACGGAAGAAACAAAGTTCATGTTGGCGCTCCGGGCGTAAACATCTACTCTTCTGTTAAGGGCGGCGGTTATGATTCTTGGTCGGGAACATCCATGGCGACGCCTCATGTGTCAGGCATCGCGGTTCTGTTGGCTTCCAATGAGCCGAACCTGACGAATGTTGAAATGAAAGAAAGAATCATGGCAACGGCAAAACCGATTGCAGGTCTTCGTGGCAAAGTGAAGACAGGCATGGTGAATGCCTACACAATGCTGACAAACACTCAGCCAGCTCCAGATCCCAACGATCCTGTAAACTGGCAATCAGTGAGCGTGAGCGTTTCTTCGGCGCATCCCTATAAAGAGAAAGCAAAGGAAGAGTACGAAGTTCGCGTTCCTGGCGCGAAACAAATTGCTCTTTACTTCTCAAAGTTTGATACCGAGAGAGACTACGACAAAGTGGAGCTTTTCGATGCGAAAGGAACTAAAGTTGCAACGATGAGCGGTAAGAACGACGACTCTTTCTCGACACCTATTGATGGAGAGTATGTGAAAATTGTTTTCACGTCAGATGATTCTGTGAACCGTTATGGTTTCGATATCACAAAAGCGGCTTGGAAGTAGTTCCTCGTCGGCAACAAGGTTTTTCGAAAGCCACCCCAAATGAGGGTGGCTTTTTTTTCGCGACCACTTTAAGACTCGACCTTGGCGTCTTCAAGAAACTTTTCTATTTTTAAATTTGTATAGTCGGGAAAATCAAGCTGGGTGCAGTGAGATCCATATGGAACCAAGACAAACTCAGAGTGTTTAATCTTTTCTTTGAAGTGATATTGAAACCGAATCGGCGTCACCATGTCCTTTTCCCCGGAAATAATTAGCGCCGGCACTTGAATCTTCTCTAGAACGGGCTCCCCGTCATACTCCATCAAAACTTCGAACATCGTCAAAAAAACTTCGAGATTGAGTCGCGCCACTCCTCGCATATAGACTTCGATATCCTTGAAGTGAGTGACTTTAAGATTAAAGCCGCCGGCCAACGCCGCAAGATACATTGACATGGGATTATCAACAGCCAATTTCCACAGAGTATTCCACAAGTCTGGCTGGCTTTCGTATTGTGATTTTACGAAGTAAAAGAAGGGCTCAATCACATCAAGACCAAACATGCCTTTGATCGGATTCTTTGCGAAGCCGTTAATAAAGGTCATAGAGAAAAACACGTGAGGGTTTTCGTCGTAGACCTTCAGAATGATGGGAGCGCCGAAACTGTGCCCGGCAAAATGGGCCTTTTTGATTTTGAGGTGGGCCATCAATCCGAGAATATCTTTGGAAAGAGCCTCCATGGAAATTTGATTCATGTCCATGATGGGATTACTTTTCTGGTGGCCGCGCAAATCAAACGTGATGACCTGATATTTTTTTGAGAAGTATTCTGTCTGATGATGCCAGTGATTGATAATACAGGCGATTCCATAAACCAGAATTAGAGGCTCGCCCTCACCCCGAACTTCATAATAGATGGGAGTTCCGTCAAAGCTTTCAAAGCTGCCTGTCGTTTTGGGCGTTGTTTCCATGATAACCTTCTTACAGATAAGTGACTTTAATGAGGGTGTTTCCCACAGAAATCAAGTCGCCATCTTTAAGCATTTCGGCATCTATGGACTTATTGTTAAGAGTTACGCGCCCGAGCGCCTTGATTTTGATCTCCACCATCCCTGGGCCTGGATGAAGCTCAAAGGCTTCTTTGGGGGCCTCCTCGTCCAAAAGCTCGATATCCAAAGAGTCGGCCCCTGCGTGGCGAGGCCCATAACCTAAAATAATTTCCTCATCAGTCTGGATGCCCTGAATAAAGCTCAGCTTTAGCGCGGGACTGAAGCTTTGCAAAACACGGGATGAGAGGTTTTGGGGCCCCTCAAGATCTTGCAGCCGCTCTTTGATAATGCTGCGCCAGGTTATAAGGCGGCTGAAGTCGATGGCGGCCTCTTCTTCCACCGTGACGACCTGAAACTGGGTTCGCCCCACCTCGAAGATAACCCCTGATAATAAGGCCACTTTTTTCACACGGCGTCCGGCAATATGCAGCCCATTGGAGGAATCCAGATCGACCAAAACAAACTGACCTTTTCCATCAATAGCAAATTGGGCGTGGGTGCTTGAGACCTTGGGATCTTTAATAATGATGTCGGCTTTGGAGCGGCCTAGCGTTAACCCCTCTTCAACTTTAAAGCGGGAGCCTTCGTTGGGACCGTCCACAATCTCAATAAAAGTGACCATTTACACATTCTAAGGCTGGTTTCTTGGGTATTCAAATGCCTAATCCTTGTGCTTGGGCCTAAGCCGTGCTAAACCCGTTAAACATTTTAAAAGTCATCCTTGCTCCCACTCAACTATGGTGGGGGCTATAAACCGAAAGGATAGTTTACATGGAACTTTCTAAAACGACTGCAAAGAAGCCATACGAAGTTGTGGTTCTTATGCACCCAGATGCAACTCTTGAAGATCAAAAAGAGCTCTTCAAAAAGAATAAAGCGACGATCGAATCTTATAAAGGTTCTATCAACTCTTTGGAAACTTGGGGCAAGAGAACTTTGGCAACTCCTATTGGCAAACTAAAAAAAGCTGTCTACTTCCACTCTACGTTTGAAGCAGACACTCAAGCTATTGCAGAGCTTGAAAGAACTATGCGTATCAACGACAAAGTTCTTCGCTTTATGCACACTCGTCTTGATGAGCGTGTTACTTTGGGCAAATTCATGGAAGGCTTCAAAAAAGGTCTTGCTGAGTCTGCAGCTCGTGAAAAAGAGCGCGAAGCAAAAATGGCTGCTCGTAAAGCCGCTTTTGCTGCAGCAAAAGCTGAGCGTTCTGATCGTTACGACAAAGGCGAATAGTTAAAAGAGCGTAATCCATGAAGAAGACCGCGACCGCGCAGAAGTTCATCACAATTTCATCACTCTCGATTTTGTTGTCGATGTTAACTGTAGTTCTGGGGGCGCCTCTTCTTCGTGTCTTACGTAAAGCCTATGGTCCCCGCGCCTTTTGGATTTTGGGACTATTGGCAACAGGAGCAGCGTGGCTCCTCAACGCACAACCTTTAGCACTTTTCTTGGGCTCGATTTGGATGACTTTAGGGGCCTATATGGAAATGGAGCAAAGAGGATTTGGGTGGTGGATCTCTGGGCTTTTGAGTGTCGCACTAGGTTCCTTGGCCGCAGGCCTGGGCCTTTTTGGGGCTTTTCGGAAGAACGGAATAAACACGTATGCGGAAGTCCAAAGATTGGCGGAACAGTTTTCTCAACGAGTTCAAGATATGAACCCGGTTGTGAAGTTGGATCCGGCGATTTTGGTTCAGCAGATCCCCTCGGCTATCGTCATTGTTTTAGTGTTGGCGTTAGGTTTGGGGCTGATTTTTGAGAGAAGGGTTTTTTCATGGCTCAATTTGCCCCGTGAGAAAATTGCCTCTCAGCTCAAGTTGTTAGAATATCGCGTTCCAGATTATGTCATTTGGGTTGCGATGATTGCCTTCCTTCTAACAATGGTGAGTTTTGGCGGTAAGGCCATTGCCATCCTCGCAGTAAATATAGTGAACGTTGTTATCGTTCTTTATTTCTTTCAAGGGCTGGCGGTGTTGGAGGTATTTCTGAACTCAATTAGAGCCGGTGTGTTCATGAGAGTTCTGACGTACATAATCTTGGTCGGCCAATTATTGCTTCTTTTGAGCATCGTTGGTTTGATCGACTACTGGGTTGATTTTAGAGGTCGCATTCGCAAGATACCGACGACTGAAAACAACTAGGGAAACATACATGGAGATCACATGAAAGTTATTCTTCAAAAAGACGTTAAGGATGTAGGCCGTGTTGGTGAGTTAGTGAACGTTTCAGAAGGTTTCGCAAGAAACTTCTTGTTCCCTCGCAAATTGGCTGCTGAAGCAACTGAAAAACGCGTAAAAGAGTACGAACACTTGAAGCGTGTAGCGGAAGCAAAAAAGAAAAAAGCGATGGCTGAACGCCAAGAGCTTTTGAACAAAATCAACGGCACAACTGTGACATTCAAGTTGGCAGCCGGTGAAACTGACAAACTTTTCGGGACTGTTACTACAACAGACATCTCCAAAGAGTTGCAAAAAATGGGTCACTCTGTGGATCGTCGTGACATCCACTTGGAAGAGCCTATTAAGATTTTGGGTCAGCACAAGGCGATCGTACGTTATGCGGAAGGTTTGGAAGCTAAAATCCAAATCTCTGTTGAGCGCGCGTAAGCAGTTCGACTCACGAAAAAGAGAAGATTTCTCGAAGGGACCCCGAAAGGGTCCCTTTTCTTTTGCCATAAGACTTCTTTATGGCAAATATTTTAAAAATTGTATTGCACTGGTTCCATTTTGGGTGTTTAAAAGCGCCAACTTGGAGGGGTTATGAATTCTATTAAATTTTTGAAAGCAGCTTTGGTCACGGGTCTTTTGGGATCTTTGATTGCCTACTCTCCGTCTCAACAACACTCAGTGCAACTGGGCGCGGACAGCTCCTCTATAATCGGTGGTGCCCCGGTTGATAATAAAGA
>JAHRXB010000256.1 GCA_019104905.1 Bdellovibrio sp. | reverse complement strand
AATACCGATACTGTTCATCACGTAGTTTCGACAACGCTCCGGATTGGCGGAGATCCCCTCAACACATTTTTCGCGCAGTGTATGACATCCTTGAGTCAAAAGATGGATGGACTCGAAAATACTTGAGGCAATAACGGGTTCCATGACGTTCAACTGCAACTGCCCAGCCTCCGCCGCGAGAGTGATGGTCAGATCATTTCCGATAATTTTAAATGCCACTTGATTCACCACTTCGGGAATCACGGGATTGACCTTCGCGGGCATAATGGAAGATCCCGCTTGCATCTCGGGAAGATTGATCTCTTTGAGGCCCGCGCGAGGCCCTGAGCTGAGCAAACGAAGATCATTACAGATCTTTGAGAGCTTCACGGCGGTTCTTTTCAACGCGCCCGAGACGATGATGTAAGCTCCACAATCGCTGGTCGCCTCAATGTAATCCTCAGATTGCACGAAAGGATAACCAGTCACTTCGGCTAATTTTTTTACCGCCAAAGGAGCATACTCGGGAGGCGTGTTGATGCCCGTTCCAATCGCTGTCGCCCCCAAGTTCACCTCGAGAATCAACTTCTGCACACTCTTCATCAGGCGACTGTCTTCCTTCAGCAACGTAGAAAAAGCATTGAACTCTTGCCCCAAAGACATCGGGACCGCATCCTGCAACTGAGTTCGTCCCATTTTCAAAACACTCTTAAACTCGTGACCCTTTTTTTCAAAAGCGGCCGCCAATTCATCAATCGCTTCGATGGCCACATTCAGATGTTCATACAAAGCCACACGGAAGGCCGTAGGATAGGCATCATTGGTTGATTGGCATTTATTCACATGGTCGTTCGGATTGATGACAGAGTAGGTGCCTTTTTCCAAACCTCTTTTTTCAAGCGCGATATTAGCAATGACCTCGTTCGCATTCATATTGATCGAAGTCCCCGCCCCTCCTTGATAAATATCAGAGGGAAACTGCGAAGACCACTGTTGAGGATTTTGCAAAATCACGTCACACGCTTGCACCAAGGACGCTGAAACATCCTGCGAAATCGTTCCCAGTTCTCCATTGGCCAATGCCGCCGCTTTTTTGACTAACGCCAGTCCACGCAAAAACAAATGATTTGCGCCAATTTTTTGACCGGAGATCTGAAAGTTCTCAACAGCTCGCAAAGTGTGAATGCCATAATAAGCATCGGCAGGAACCTTTTTTTCACCTAATAGATCTTTTTCAATGCGGAACTTCTGCATACACCCTCTCATAATTTTTGAGCTTCAAAATTTCACCGTGCTTCAACAAGCGAAATACGCTGGAGTCCAAGTTCTTTGCCGCCAAGGCTTTTTGCAAATCCACGGGCGGCAAGGACATCGCCTCATCCGACAAACGAAAAGTGCCCCAATGGACTCCAATCGAAAGTTTTGCCTTTAAGTCCTCGTGAATCTGGACGGCTTCTTCTGGATTCACATGTTGTTTTTTCATAAACCAACGGGGTTCGTAAGTTCCCACAGGAAGAAGGGCCACATCAACCTCTCCCAACTTCAGGCGAATATCTCGAAAGTCCCGAGAATACCCAGTATCTCCAGAATAAAACACATGAAGACGGGAGGTCTTCACATACCATCCACCCCACAAAGACTTATTGTGATCGAATAAACTGCGCTGACTCCAGTGCTGCGCCGGCGTTAAGACGACTGTCAGATCTTTGACCTTGGTTTCGTCCCACCAATCCATTTCTTTGACGTTTTTTATTCCTTGAGATTTCAGTAAAGCCTCATTCCCCAGAGGAACCAAAAACAAAGTTTGAGAATCTCTTTGAGCCAGTGCTCGCAAGGTCGGAAGATCCAGATGATCATAGTGACCGTGTGAAACCAAAACGACATCAATCGCGGGCAGATCAGATATTTCAAAAGGCAAAGGAACCAAACGCTTCGGCCCCATAAAGCTCACGGGTGATACGCGGTCAGAAAAAACCGGGTCCATCAAGATATTGACTCCGGATAGCTGAATCAACGATGTCGCGTGTCCAATCCAGGTCAAAGTGGACTCTTCGCGATTGGCTTGCAGAAATTGCGTGTCCGTCTTCACGATCTCAGGATGAAATGGCGGTTCGGGGGGACGCGTGCTGGTTAAACGTTCCCACTGCCACTTCCAAAAGCCGTCTTTTGGAGAATTATCATAGTTATTCAAGAATTGATTCTCTCCATGGTGGACCTTGTTCGGATCATGATACCGAAAGCTCTGACAACCAGAGACACCCACTAATACCAGTATAAAGAGAAGGACCCATTTCATGGCGGAAGATTCTCACACTTTACACATTCTGTCATGCTGGGAACAGTTGCCTTGCGCGCTGTGAAATATTACGACAGAGATTTGACATACTGTATAGCAAGGAAACAGCCGTGATTCGTGAGTTTTGGAAACAACAAAGCACTTCGCAAAAGGTCACTCTTCTCTTCATTCTGACCCTTCTTTTCCGCGCCTTTTTTTCCCTCAACATAGGGCTGATTGATGATGAGGCTTATCACTGGTCATGGGCGAAATGGCTGCAACTGTCCTACTATGATCATCCTGGAATGATCGCTTGGCTTGAAGCAATCACGACAAGTCTCTTTGGGGACACTTACTTGGGAGTTCGACTTCCTGGCTTTTTATGCTTTATCGGCACGGTCGTTTTTCTTTATAAACTCACCAAAGACCTTTTCGATGAGTGGGCGGCTATTTTTGTTGGTTTCATTTTGCTTTGGTCTCCTTTTTGGGGATTCGGTGGCTATGTCGCCTCCCCTGAGCCTCCCTTCATTCTGTGCTGGGTGGCCTCCGCATGGGTGTTCTGGCAAGGAGTGCGTGAAGACAATAAACGCTGGAGTGTGAAAAAAACATGGCTGTGGTTGGGAGTTTTGATGGGGCTTGGACTAAACTCTAAGTTTATCATCGCCCTTCTTGCTCCGGGTTTTGGTCTTTATCTTTTGACAACGCCTCAACGCCGCAAGGATTTACTGACGCCGTGGCCGTGGGTGGGCTTTCTGATTGCAACGATCTTGTGCTCTCCGATCTTTGCCTGGAACATCATCCACGACTGGCCAGGATTCAGATATCAGTTCCATGGACGTCACACGGGATCAACCTTCAGTATAAACCGCTGGTTCACCTTCTTTGCCGCACAATTGCTGTTCTATACTCCATTCTTGTATGTGATGCTGGTGTTGAGCTTCCTCACTTCGCTTTTCAAATTCAAGGAGGCGCGCTGGCGTTTTCTATTTTGTTTAACTATCCCCTCTTTTGCGATCTTCTATCCACAGCCACTTTTTGCCGAATATAAACCGCACTGGAGTGGCGCCGCTTGCACATTACTTTTAATGGGAGCGGGCTTCATCTGGTCGCAGGGACTTACTTGGGGGCACCGACAGATCGTGAAGGCCCGAAGCAAGGTGTATACGTGGGGTATTTTAGGCTTCTTTATCCCTCTAGCACTGATCACCTATACTCCCTTCATTTATCCGTGGATGCCGAAAGCTTTTCACCTTTTCAATCCTACAGGGGAATGGAAAACCACTTATGACTTCAGTAATGAATTCACAGGGTGGGAAGAACTGGGACAATATGTAAATCGCCGCCAACGCGAAATTCACGCCGAAAGTGGACGTAAGCCTTTTATCGCCTGCCAACGCTATGAAACCACTGCACAAACCACGTGGGCGACAAAACAAAAAGTTTATATGTTAAACTTTACCCGCAGCCACTACACCGTGATGCAGTCCCCTGAAGAGATGAACAATCTCAAAGGACAAAATGCGATTTATATTAGTACTGAAAAGTACCCAACAAATCCCATGGAGTGGGCAAAGTGGGATGACTGCCAAAAAGAAGAACTGAAGACCTTCCGCCACGGCATTCATGCACGGACTTTCTTTATTTATTATTGCACTAATTTTCAGGGAATTACCCAGTAGAAGCAGGTCCGTTTTAGTTTAGAACGTATTCAATGGGAACAGTGATACTCCAGGAAGTTCGTTGAATCTCCTGGGGAAAGGGCTTCATCCCACTGATTCCTCGCACCAAGTCCAAAGCGGCCTGATTCAACGTCTCATGAGGGGCCTTTTCAACGATCTCACTTTCCTTCAGCGAACCATCGGCCGCCAAGGTAAATCGCATCGTTACTTTCCCTGTATGTCCCATTTTTTTAGCCATTACGGGATACCGTTTTCGACGCTCCAGTAATGTTTTGATCTCATAAAGATAGCGCTGTTCAGAAGACACCTCGATGCCATTGATGACACCTTCACGTCCTTCCAAAGCTCCACGCTCGGAAGTACCCGATGCAGAGCCCATAGCCTTCCCCCCAAGCGAAGAAGTTTCCTGAGGAGTCGCAGCCACCTCTTTACTTTTTATGGTCGGTGCCTCAGGGTCATTCGTCTGTACAGAAGGTTTGTTCTTCACCACCTTCACGTCGTCCACTTTCGGGGTGCGCTCCGTCCCCCCCTCGCCATACATTAACTCCACACCCACAGGAAGAGGCTCCCCTTGAGGCCCGGTCAGGGAAAGACCCAATAAAAAGAAAGCCCCATGCAAAACTGCAGAAAGCAGAACCGACTTATTGATATTCAAAGAGGTTTTAGGAAGCTTCATAGACATTGTTTTGACGTACTTATAAGTTTGGGAGCTAAAAAACTCAACGCCCCCGGACTGAAATGCTTCAACTCCATTCTATTCGCTTTAAAGCCTGCCAATTGAAAACTTAGTGAAAATCAAGGCCCTGCTTGCCTCACACTCTGTAGGAATTACTGTTCAAAATCCTGACAGCCTCCTTCTGAGGGTTCCTTGTGTTATGCTCCGGCCTGATTTTTCTTTGGAGGAACCTTATGAAGACTCTTTTCGGATTGTTCGCGTTCTGCGCGGCTTTACTTTCCTATCCCACACAAAGTTACGCGGATATGTTTTCTGCGGCGCCCACTCTTGAACAGCGAGATATTAAAGGCGCTACCATCTTTGAATCCGAAGAAGTGGTTATGCTGATGATTGATGGCAGCGCCATTGAGTCCACCAAGCATCTTCACGAAATTTTCGCCGAGGCCCTTAAACTTCCCACCAGCTACGGAGAAAATCTTGATGCCCTTTTTGACGTCCTCACAGATCAAACTTTAATCTCAAAGAAAATCGATATCACGATCAGAAACGGTTCAGCATTGACGGTCACTCTGAGTGAAGACACCGTCGAGGCTCTTTTAGAGGTTCTAAATTCGGCCCAAGAAGCCGACCCCAGTCACATGAGCCTCATGTACTGGCAGTAAGCGCGCATCCACTTAAATTAAAAAAGCAAAAGCCCACCTAAGAAGTGGGCTTTTGCTTTTTTTAAACTTTGTTTTCAGCTTAAACGTAAGATCCTCTTTTGATCTTCTCAAGGATCAATTTCTCGGTCTTAATTGGATCATTAGGATCGACAGAGAAGAAAGACTGTTGTTCACAACGAATCTTTTCTTTGATCAACCATCTCAAAATATCCGCCAAGTTTTTATTTTTTTTATCAAGGAAGAACGGATCGTTTTCTAAAGCATCTTTCGCCTTTTTCAAAGCGCGTGCCTCCGCAGGATCCGACTCTTTCACTTTGTAGTGAGGAAGGTCATACTTTTTCACGTCTTCAGGTAAAACCCCTAAGAACTTCACATTCGGTGCCGAGAAGTCAGCATTACGAATCAAAGAAGCCGCAGATCCGGCTTTCAAAGTACGGAAGATATTCTGCATAGTGTACGCATCGAGATCTCCGAAGAAGTACATAGGAACATCCAGTTCTTCCTGAATCAACTTGGACCAGCCACGAACACCATTCGAAGGAACCCCTTGAGCACCCATCACGATACAGTTGTTACGCTTTGTGAATCCCATTGTTACCAGAGTATTGGCCGTACCTTCAGACTCCACGATCAAGCAGAAGTCGATTTTCTTCTTTGCCTTCAGTTTCAACGACTGAGGTTTATTCTTAGGCTGGAACGGTGAGGTTCCCAGAGTCGACAAATCTAC
>JAHRXB010000250.1 GCA_019104905.1 Bdellovibrio sp. | reverse complement strand
GTTGCGACCAAAGGCCTTCATGTCAGCAACAGGAAGATTCTCGTGACCTTTTTCTTCTGCGCAGTGTTTGAGAAATCTGTAGTGCATGGAGTTGTCTTCCACAGGAATATTAGCGCCGGTTAAAGCCAGCAGGCGAGTGGAATGACGGATGTAGTAGCAGGCTTGAGCTAACCAAGCGGCATAGAAGTCTTTGTTTTCCCAGGGAGCTTCCTCCATAAGAAATTTCCCGGTTTTTTCAACGTAGGTATTGAGTGAATCAAAGATGGTTGGATTGTTTTTCATAGTATTTTCTCCTTATAGGATTGGTTATTTTTTTAGGATGCTTTTTTGTTTGGTACTTCGTAGGTAAAGGGCTTGGCTCCGGTTTCGATGCGAGAATGCCAAAGGCCTTCTACATATTGGGCCGTCGTGCTGTTTTTGAATTTGCGCTGAGTTTGTTTGGGGAAGATCACCACGGCGCAGGGGTAGTTCATTTTGAGAATGGGCTCTTGCACTTCAATGGCCTCAAGATTTTTGCAAACCTGCAGAACTTTCACATCAGTGCGCGGAGTTCCCATGATGATGTCCGCGGGGGATTGATCCATCAACTTCAAACCCAGGCCAATTAAAACCTCTGTCCAGAGAATGGGGGAATGATTTTTTCGCCAATTCGGCAGAACATTCAGATACTCGATGCTGATGAGTCGAGGCTGGCGATCGCGCAGAAGTTTTTGAGGTGTTTCGGGCGAAAGGGCTTTGATATAGTGATGATCTAAAGACGAGTTGAGGCGCAGATCAAACATGGTCATCGTGGAGAGGCCGACAACTTCGTTGTTATAGGTGATTGCGCCGATCAGATCGTTTCTAAAAAAATCATCAGGATCTAACTTTCCTCCGGCGCTTTCCACAACGTCAGTGAAAGAGATCTTCCATGTTTCATAAACCTGGTTGAACTTATCAAGATGCGCGTCCGCGACGAAATGAGGACTGAAAAGATAATATTTGAAGCCCAACATGGCGACCTCCGTAAAAGCCAGAAGCTTTTCGGAGAAAAAGTTAGAAGATAAATAGAAAAATTGATTTAACTAAAAGATTTAATGTTTAGGGCCTTTGGGGAAGTATTTTCAGAATACTGAGCTTTTATTCGATTTATTAAGTTGTAAAATTTTTTTGAAGACAGACGAAGAGGAGGCAAGATCTCCTCTTCGTTTAGTTAGATGCGACGACCATATTTGAATTGTCTGAGATCTTTGCGTAAAGAGCCTTATAGTTTTTCATGACGCGAGTATTATACTCCGCAGGCTTAAGGTTTTTAGCAAGAAGGCGGCGGACGTTGCGTGGACCCATATTGTACGCGCTTACGTACTTAAGGGCAGTGCCGTTAAATTTACCGCGCAAGTAGTTCATGTAGGCCAAACCGATGCGGATGTTCGCAGAAGGATTTTCCAAGGTCTTCTTGCCATTCCAAGAAAGACCATATTTTTTTGCAATCCACTCGGCAGTGTCGGGTTTGATTTGCATAAGGCCAATCTCACCAAAGCGACCCAAAGCTAAGGGGTTGAACTTGCTTTCTGTTTTAATCACCGCCAGTACGAAGACGGGATCTAGATGATACTTTGTACTTTCGGCGATCACAGTGCGAGTGATATTGCGAGCCTGAGCTTTCCATTTAGGAGCCAAAGAGTTTTGAACCTTCTTGTAGATCATCTCGTTCATAGAACGTTTGCCTTCAAAGCGTTGAGCATCGCTTCCGCGATAGTGAACTCCTAGAAGTTCTTTAGCGTGAGCGACGCGAGCCGCTTCGTTCACACTTTCGATAGAGGGAACTGCAGGCTTGTTCCAGCTAAAGAAATCGAAGTTATTGTAAAGAACCGAAGTGAGCGTTGCGGTAGCAATGGCGAGTCCGATTTTGAGATGTTTCGTTTTCATATCCGCGACCTCCTGTTGCTAAGAGGTAGTTCAAGGGTCGTGCCGAAAACTTAAGTGTGCGGAATGAAAGAGTTCTTAGAATGAATCACCCCCTAAAACCAACTCTTTGGAGCTGGCTTTAGGGGGTGTCAACCAATGTATAGACAATGTCTGATAAGTAGTTAGTCGAATTAAGACGTCTTCTTAATTTGAGACGATCAATTCTAGAACAGATATCTGCGGTAAGCGACGCTCGAAATAATTCCTAGGCCGGCCATGGTGGTCAACATGCTGGAGCCACCATAAGAAAGCAGAGGAAGCGGGACTCCGACGATAGGTAAGAGACCGATCACCATGCCGATATTGACGAACATATGCCAGAAAACATAACACAGAACTCCCACGGTTAAGAGAGCTCCAAACTTATCCCGTGCATTGGTGGCGATGCGAATGCCCGTGATAAAAAGAAAACAGAATAAACCAATCACGGCAATTGAACCGACAAATCCATGCTCTTCGCTTAGAACAGAATAGATAAAGTCAGTATGACGTTCGGGAAGAAATTCCAGTTGAGACTGAGTTCCCTTCATGAACCCTTTGCCAAAGAAACGTCCTGAACCCACCGCAATCTTAGATTGAATGCTGTTGTACCCCGTTCCGCGAGGGTCACTTGTCGGAGAGAGAAAGGTGAGGATACGATTTTTTTGGTAGTCATGAAGAACAAACTTCCACGCCACGGGAAGGGCAATGATCCCGAGAACAATCGCCGAAGCTATAATAATTCTTTTAACCTTTGCAAAGATGACCATCGAGCCTCCGATGGCCGCTAACATCATGGCAGTTCCTAAGTCAGGCTGTTCGACGACGAAAACAAAGGGGACTCCGAGGACAATCAGGGGAGTGAACATCTCTTTAAATCCCATGCCCGAGCCCAGAGTGTTTCGAGTGGAAAGAATCTTGGCCATCAACATGATCAGTGCCAGCTTCATTGTCTCTGAAGGTTGGTACCTAAAGAATCCCAGGTCGATCCAGCGTTGAGCTCCGAGGGCTACCTTCCCGAAGAAGGTCACGTAGATGATCGCACCCAGGTTGAGGATATAGATGGCCAGAGCAATGCGACTGACAATGGAGTAGTCCAGCAGAGTCACGACTAAAAACACCGTCCAACCCACGATGAGCCACATAATTTGAGAAATAAATAATGAAGCGACGTCCGTTGATGTCGGGCCGTGAGTGGCGCTGTAAAGATTGATCAAGCCAATGACGTTCAAGGCTAGAATCACGATAATAAGGTTGATATCTAATTTTTTGAAGAGAGTTCTTTCTTCAACATGGAGGGAAGTAAACACTCTTATTCTCCTTCAACAGTTTCTGGGGCCGCAGGAGCTGTCGCTCTTTTGACCCCTTTGGCTTTCAAGGCCGCTTCAATAACTTCAGGATGATATTTTTCAAAGTAAGCTTGAACGATATCGCGCACGATCGGTGCCGCCCCGGTGCTTCCATGGCAGGCGTGTTCGGCCAAAGCCGCAACCGTGATTTCAGGATTGTCTGCGGGAGCAAACGCCACAAACCAGCCGTGGTGGCGCATATGGATCGGGCGACTTTCACATTTTGCGTAAATTTGATCCGCAGAAAAGCCCATGACCTGAGCGGTTCCGGTTTTGCCGGCCATTTGAACGCCTGGAATTTTCCAGTGTTTGGCGGTTCCTCGGTCTCCGTTGGCCACGCGGCGCATACCCTCTTTAACAACCTTAAAGGTTTCCGAAGAGATATGAACTCCGTTAGGTTGGGTCTGTTGAAGATCGCGCACAACTTGAGGGAAGTTTTCACGCAAGACCTTCCCATCCTGGTCAATCACCTTACGAAGTAAGAAAGGCTTCACGACTTTTCCCTCCGTGCCGATCGAATTGTAGGCAATCGCCATAGAAAGAGGAGTTACGTTTACAAATCCCTGTCCGATCGCGGTGCTTAAGTTTTCTCCGGGTTGCCACTCTTCACCGACGGTGGCCTTTTTCCACGCTGAGTTCGGCATGGTTCCAGAAACTTCACGAGCCAGTTCAATGCCGGTTTTCTGACCGATACCAAGAAGATTGATATAGTCATACATTTTATCGACTCCCAAGGCGATCCCCATCTTATAGAAGAAGACGTTGGAGGATCTTTCCAGGGCATCGTAGACAGTGATATTACCATGTCCTCCTTTTAAGTGGTCATGGTAAGGTCTTCGACCAAAGTAGAAAACACCCGGCGCGCTTACGATCGTCGTCGGCGTGATCACTTTCTCTTGCAGAGCCGCGACGGCCACCAAAGGTTTGAAGGTGGAGCCTGGTGAGTTATGATCTTGAATGATTTTGTTGCGCAATGGTTTGAACGGATCATTGATCAGTTTAGACCAGGTTTGTGCCGAGATCCCCGTTGAAAACTCATTGGGATCAAAAGACGGGGTGCTGACCCACGCTAAGATTTCCCCGTTGGTTTTCATAGCGACAACGGCGCCAATGCGATTGAGGCTCATGAAGGACTTGAAGGCAGCTTCTTGGATGTCGCGATCAATGGTCAAAACAGCGTTATTCCCGTGGATGGGAATCTGGTCTTTAATTTGCTCGCCGTAAATGTTGGGAGTTTGCGTGACCGCCTCACGCCCATGGGCATCGACTTGAATGAAGCTGACGCCATCGGCTCCGCGGATGTCTTTTTCCAAAGTCTCTTCAAGACCACTTTTTCCGATAATGTCACCTTGCTCAAAGCGCAAAGTGCCTTTGTAGGCTTCATTAAGCACGGGAAGCTGTCTTTTGGAGATCTCACCCACATAACCAAAAAGTTGAGCGCCGTCCTCTTTCAACGGATAGTAGCGGATGATGGATTCACGGATTTCCAATCCTGGCGTATCAAGGCGCATGCGTTTAAGGCGGAAAACCTCTTCGCGACTTAAATTCTCTTTCAGACGAATTTGTGCGAAGGGACCGTTTTGGCGGCGGCTCTTGGTCACCTTTAAGACGACTTTGTCTGGTTCCATACCCAAGACGGGGCCGACGGCTTTCGCAAGCTCATCAAGGTTTTCAATATATTGAGGCGTCAAAATAGCTTCGAAACCAGGTAGGTTTTCAACCAAAACCTTGCCATCGCGATCAAGCATCAGGCCGCGCGGGGCCGTGATTTTATTTTGCTTAATACGGTTTTTCTCTGAGAACTCACGAAGTTCGTTTCCAGAAATAACCTGAAGATACCAAAGACGCATAGTGAAGATCGAGAGCGTGAAGGCGATAGTGAGATAGAATATTCTGTATCGGCCTTGATACTCTTTTGCCTCGTCGGGATTGCTGACGTAAGTACTCATAACTCCAATCCTCCAGGCTCGTGCATAAGTTCATCCTGAGTGATCTTGTCGATTTTCGCCAAAGCCCAATACATGGGGAAAGCGAAAGAGGGTGTTAAAACGATCTGAACGAGGCGATCAACAATTTCAAAACTCGCGGGATTTTTTTCTATCACCAGGGACGTTGATAGGTAGATCAGGTGATAGGCCACAGCCGAGAATGTACACATGATAGTATAATATCCTGAGCCACTCCAAAAGACGCGAGTTTTGATGCCATAGACCAAGGTAAAGAGGATTAGTAAACTGATCCACATCATTTTCAAGGGCATCGCGGTGAAGGTCAGCAAAATGAAGCCCATGGCATAGATCGTAAAGATCGCCGGGAAAGGTTTACGATAAAGAGTCACATATACGACAAGGTTCAACCACAGCAGAGGGGAAGGGACGTTTCCAAAAAGCTGGAACCAAAATGTCGTTTGCAAACCTGCCACCAAAATAAGGACGGCGAATAAAACGAGAAAATTTAAGATAACATTCCAATGGATCTTCACGGACGTTTCTCCTCAGGCTTTTTGGGCGCTGGGGTTGCTTCAGGAGTCGCGACCTCCGGGGTGGCAGGGGTCTTTTCAACCGCCGCCTGAGGCGCATATTTATCGCCGAAATCTTCGTTAGCTGCTTGAAGAACGATGAAGACCTCTTCGACTTTGTAAGGATCCACAACGGGGCGCAGATCCACCTTCAAGGAAACGCTGAAGGTCTTTTTCTCTACGGATTCTACCACGGCGACAGGGAAACCTTTAGGGAAGATGTTATCAAGACCGCCGGTGACGACCAAGTCTCCTTCTTTAACGTCTTCGGTTTTTTCCACATACTTTAAGGAAAGTGTGCTGCCGTATTGGCTTTTGCCTTCGACAATCCCGTGAGCGCGGGTTCTTTGTACGATCCCATCCACAACCGCATAACGATCTGTGATCAGCATAACGTGGGCCGTGAAGGGTTCGGGTTTGAAGATATAACCCAGTACGCCGCCGGTCGTGATCACGGCTTGTCCCGCTTTGAGGCCGTCATTCGTGCCCTTATTGATAGTGACTGTGCTGTGATCAATGACAAGATCGCGTCCGATGACCTGTGCGGCCATAAGATTCATCTTGGTTTGATCTTTAAATGCCAGCAGTCCGCGCAGGCGATCATTCTCGATCAGCAACTCACTCATCTTTTCCAAGCGAGCCTGAAGCTCATTGTTATGGCTTTGAAGTGCTTCGCTTTGCTTTTTGATGTTAATGAGATCCAGGTACATGGCTGTTGTACCCTTGACCCCGTGGCTAAATCCATAAAAGGTTTCAGACACGGCGCTACCCAAAAGAGTGAAAGGTTTTGAGAGCCAGTGGGACTCTTGGGGTCTTTGCTGCATGTTGATGGAAATGAGCGGCAAAGCCAAAACAATCCCGATCATGATTAATTTTTTGAGATCAAAGTTGAAAAAATTCAAAAGTCACCTTCCGTCCTCGTGGCATATTCAAACGCTAGTCAAAAGACTCAGAGAATTCAACAATTTCCCCTTGAAAAAATGCAAAATTCGTTGGGTAATGGTACCGCTTAGTTGATCTACACTCTGGCTTGGCTAGAGTCTCCGCATGTTTTAGGAAGGAAAAGTTTATGAGCGACAATATGGCTGAAAAGTTAAAAAGAAAGCTCTCCGCGAAGAGTGTAACTGCGATCATTCTTTTTGGTGCGATCATTCTGGTTTTCGTATTTTTTGGTTTGCCCGGACGCTTGGGTGCAGGGTTTGGATCTGTGGCTCGCGTGAACAATAGTTTGATCTCTTTGGCGGACTTCCAACAGGAAGAAAATCGCATTCAACAATACTATCAAAATCTCTTTGGCAGTCAGATGGATTTTAGCTCTCAGCGTCAACTTTTGCGCCAGCAAGCACTTGAAAACTTGATCCGCATGGAGCTTGTTTCTCAGGCTGCTCAGAAAAATGGCATTTTGACGACGGACGCTGAAGTTCGTGACTTCATCGTAAAAGATATTCCATTTTTTCAACAAAACGGTCAGTTCCAACGTGAATTTTACAGCCGCTACTTAGAATCGACTCGTTCAAACCCGGGGGATTTTGAAAATAAGGTTCGTAAAGACATTGCCAATGTGCGCACTCGTCAGATGTTTGAAATTGTCGCGGGTCCGACAGCCGTTGAACTGAAGAAGTTGCAAGATCTGAAGGCTCAAAAAATCAATGTTCTTTTTGTGAAGATTGACCAAGAGGCGGCATCGAGGGCTCTCAGCAAAGAGAAGGCGGATGCGGCGATTAAAGCTCTGGACGAAGCTTTGGTTAAAGGTGACGAAGCTGCGGTGAATGCTCAGCTTAAAGATCTGAAGGCAACCTGGGAAGAAACCGGTTTGGTTGAGTTGGGCTCTGAAAACTTCCCGAAAATCACAAGTCCTGTGGCGACAGAGGCCATTTTCGAACTTAAGAAAACAGAGCCTTTGCTGAAGCGCCTGGTTCGCGATGGGAATACAAAATACATTTTGAAACTGAAAGAATCTAAGGTTGAAGAAGTGAAAGCTTTAGAGCCCATGTCTGCTGAAATGATGCAGAAGCGCCGTGGGGACGGGATGTTTGAAGCGTGGGTGAATCAGTTCCGCGCAAAATCCAACGTAACTATGAACGCTCAAGCTCTGCAATTGAACTAATGTTGCAGCTGGTTCGAGAGATCCCGATTTCTATAGTTATTGAAGCAGCCCCGTCTCAACGACGGGGTTTCTTATTTCATTTAGCGGCGGGATTTTCCAAGGACGTGGACCCGCTTTCGGGTATGACCGTGAACCTGGTGTTGGTCGATCAGTGGCTTTCTGATCTTAAAGTGAATCTTGAAAAAGCTGCGTTTATTTCCTTTGCGGAAGTGATGGCGGTGGCGCGGTTGACTCTTCTGGAAAGAGCCAACAAAGAGGCGGCCACTCTTCAAAGTATCTCCTTCCGTGAAGAACGGGGGTGGGCTTTTTCTTGGAACTCTGAGGATTCTCAGGACGTCTTGAATTTTTCCTATGCTCATTATCTAGAGTCTTTTCCTAAAAACGGAAAATTTGATCTTTTAAAAGTGGTCTTTCATTGGCGTCGTTTGCAAGACGGTGAAGAAGATTTTCAGCACGAAGGCTTTAAGCTGCTGAAAGGCTTGTCCCTTAAAGAATCCGTGGATCTTCATGAAAGCCTCCATGAATGTGTTGGTCATCGCTTGGCCTCGGGAAGTTTTTTGCAAAAAGTGGAGATTCTGCATCTCGGGGCTGGGTACTCAGTCAGCGTTCCCTAGTTGCGGGGGGAGCCCCTTTTTGTCTTCGGGCTTGTGGGTGCAAAGAAATTAGACAGAATAGACGCCTCTAAACGAATATACCGAGGGCCTTCCTTGCATGGGAATTGAAAGCTTTGGGACTAGGACTTAGTCCGCGAGGATACCCCATGACTATTGCAAAAATCTTAGTGCTTGGAACATTGTTTTTCTCCGTCACAGGGCGGGCTGAAATGTATTGGCAGGCGGATCCTCGGCCACCACGTTTTTGCCTGCAAAACTTCAATGCTTATGGCCCTATCTATGCTTCGAAAGTGGAAGAACGCACAGAGCGCATGACGGGATTTCTGCAAGGGATTCCCAAATGTGAAGTGGTTCACCTCCAAGAGGTGTGGAACGACTCTCATATTGATCAGATCGAAAAGTCTTTGTCTCGACAGTACAACATCAGTTCACCCAATCGGGACGCCAAAATTGGTGTCATGTCGCTTTTTATGGGGGACATCAAGGGACGCCAAACGGTGGATTTCGCCGTCAATAACGAAGGGGGAATCCTTGATACCGTTCGCGGGGCTTTTAACGTCAAGAAGGCGTATCATGTCGTGCGGGCGAGTTTCTATGAAATGGCCGAAGATTTTTTCTTCATGAATACGCATCTTCATCCGACGTCTCAGGCGGTGCGATTGACTCAAGCTTTGGATCTTTTGCAGTGGCGTTTGAAAAACCAAGACGAAAAGCTGATTTTGTCAGGGGACTTTAATGCCGACATCGACAGCGTCGAAAGAAAATTCTTGATGCTGACGTTGGGGGCTCGCGATGCGATGGAAGAGTCTTTGGGAGGCTCTTATCCACAATGGTATTGCACTTATTGCGCGGGAAATCCCTTGGGATGGATGCTTTCGAATCACACCTTTGATTATATTTTCTTTTCAAATGTGGGGAAGTCCGAGACATCGCTGAAGGTTTTGGATGGACAGGTGAATATGCGGGGGACGCCGCGGAAGCCCTTGTCCGATCACTATGGAGTGCGAGTTGAGTTTTCCGTAGAACCAGAAAAGTCAGTCGTGGCTGCGGAAGTTTTGGAGGCTCGTCGTCTGCAGGCTCTCGAGGTGTTCGCGGTGGCCGAGCAAATCTTGAAGCAACAAAAAGAGACAGAGTTTCAGCCTTACCTCCGTTTGTTGCAAGACCTCTCAAATCAACTGAAAAGTCGCTCGGGAACCTTCAACACTTACTTTGAAAAGTTCCACTAACAACTAATCAAGATGCTTTGGTGTAAAGGCTTCTGGGAAAATCTCTGGGAATTTGAAGCTCTTCATTTTTCCCTGAAGATTGGCGGTGTGAATGATGGTTTGCTCGTTGGCAAATTCCGCAATCACCTGCCGGCAGAAACCGCAAGGGGGCCAAGGTTTTTCAGCGTCACTGACGACTAAAACTTCCTTGATCTGTTTGCTTGAACCCTCACTCACAGCCTTAAAGATCGCCACGCGCTCTGCGCAGACGGTGCCGCCATAAGAGGCGTTTTCGACGTTACATCCCGAATATATTTTCCCGTCACTCATTAGAACGGCGGCCCCAATAAGGGCGCCAGAGTAGGGGGCATGGGCCCGTTTTTGAACATCGCAAGCGGCTTGAAAGAGTTTTGTTTGAAGTTCTGTCATAGATTCAAATTCTCTAATATTTTACTAAGGGCAATCAAGGGTAAACCTTGAATGGCTGTGAAATCTTGGCTTTCAATTTTATCAAAAAGCATAATGCCATGTTTTTCAATTTTATAGCTTCCGGCGCAGTCCGTGGGCATATCCAATTGCACATACCGCTCCACTTGAGCTTGAGAAAGAGTTTTCATATGCATGCGCGTGATGTCGGTGTAAGGGATGGCTCTTTCGCCATCAAAGACACAGATGGCCGT
>JAHRXB010000229.1 GCA_019104905.1 Bdellovibrio sp. | reverse complement strand
ATACGCAAAGACGGGTTCTCATTGTCCACATCAGGACGAACCCCAAATTTTTCACGGAACTGATCGACAATAGCGTCTTTCACTTTCATCGCCACAAAGCGCTGATCGCGCATTTTGGATTCACTGACACTCGCGTCGATAGAGATCGTTTGTGTAGGCTTAATATATTTTGTGAAATCATGGCGAAGAATTTGAGAATAAAGTTCTTCAGGTTGATAAGCCGTAAAATCCAAAACTGGTTTTAAAATACGGCTGGCTAAACGAGAGTGAAGGTTCGCTTTATAACAACCTTCCCAGTTACTCTCAAAAAAGACCCCGCCGATATACTTATCAGTGACTTTAAGTCCAAGATCTTTGAGTTCTTTTTCTAGAGGTTCTACAAGTCCACGGGCTGTGGAGGCAAAAAATTGAGGCATGGGCTGGTCCTTTCTGTTGTTGAAGAAGGCCCAGTCCCTATGCGCTGAGCCTTCCTTACCGTCCAGCGCAGCCCGATTCTAAAGGCTACACCTCGCGATATTGTGGTCCCCCGCCCCCTTCAGGAACGGTCCACTCGATGTTTTCGAATGGGCACTTAATATCACAAGTTTTGCAGTGAATACAGTTGGTATAGTTAATTTGTAAGTCCTTCTTACCCGCTTCCTTCGTAGACGGCACCATTTCGTATACAGAGGCCGGGCAGAAATGATTACAGGGTGATTTGTAGTTGGGCTCACATACCGTGCGGCAGATATCCCCATCCTTCAAAATCAAATGGTTCGGGGAATCCTCATCATGCATGGTTCCGGTCAAATAAACGCTAGATAGTTTATCGAAGAACAGCTCGCCATCCGCCTTCGGAAGCTTATTGTCCTCATGGTCTAAGCCATAGGGCCCCCACACGTCGATCACCTTTTCAGTGGTGTCCGCATCAATATGCTCAATCTTCATATGATCCTGCAAACCACGACCGCCGGTCATTTCTTGAAGACCAATCATAGGAAGTCCGGCCAAGAAACCTTTGCTCAAAGCCTGGTGGAAGTTACGAACACGATACAACTCGGATTTCACATAACTGCCTTCGATACGCTTTTCATACCCTTGAGTGGTGGCTTCCGTAAAGTCGCCGCCCTTCATAAGTCCTTCAATCACCGTCTCGGCCGCCTGCATCCCCGACTTCATCGCCAAGTGAATACCTTTCAGCTTTTGCACGTCGACCATGCTGGCAGAGTCCCCGCACACCATGAAACCATCGCCATAAAGCTTCGGCATAGAGTACCAACCACCCGCAGGTAACGTCTTACCGCCATACGCGACAACTTTTCCACCCTTCAGCATACTTTGCATGAAGGGATGAGTTTTCAATTTTTGCAACTCGCGATGAGGATCCAACAATGGATCGTTCGTATCAAGATAAGCCACAAGTCCGACAATGATCTTGTCGCCTGGAAGAGTGTAAATGAAAGTTCCACCAATAGACTTCGAAAGAGGAAAGCCCATCGTATGAATCACTTGTCCCGCTTCGACCGTCCCCGCAGGCATCTGGATGATCTCTTTGACACCTTCTTCAAAGACTTCGGGGTTTTTACCCGCACGAAGATCCAATTTCTTTTCGACTTGTTTGAAAAGAGAACCACGAGTTCCCTCTGCAAAAATCACCACTTTGGATTTTAAAATCAAACCCGGCTCAAAGTTCGCCTTCGGCTTGCCGTTTTTATCACGCCCTTTATCGCCCGTACGCACGCCGACAATTTTATTGCCTTCATACAACGCTTCGACGGCCGCAAAACCCGGGAAGATATTGATCCCTTTTTCTTCACACTTTGTCGCCAACCAACGGTTGAACTTGCTCAACGAAACGATGTAGTTGCCTTCGTTATGAAAAGGCGGAGGAGTGATCGGAAGTTTAAAAGAAAAATCAGAACCCAAATAGTAAACCGCATCCTTTTTCACTTCGGAATCAAGAGGACATCCCTCTTCCTTGAAGTTCGGGACCAACTCCCCCAAGGCTTTCGGATTCAACACGGCTCCAGAAAAACTATGCGCTCCGACCTCGGACGCCTTTTCCAACACCACGATCATCTGTTCAGGAATCTGTTCACCTTGTTTACGGCCTGCGGAAACATCTTCGTTGTGTTTTTGAATTTGGTTTTGCAAATGGAGTGCGCAAGAAAGTCCCGCGGCCCCACCGCCGACGATCAAAACATCGACATCCATCGTCTCACGAGTTACGCCTTCTGGAAGTTCATTATAAGTAGACATAGAGGTTCTCCAAAAAATACTACAGTTTAACTTAGACCTTTATTCCTCAACAGATTCTTCTTTGATCTCTGTCTGAGGAGCCACCTTTCGCGTCGGAGTTGAAAGCTGACTTTGCACCTTCAACTCTTCTTCATCTCGGCCACCGGGATAAAGACGTTTCTTCGCCTTCTGAGCAATCTCCGCTTCACGAGCTTCATCGTATTTGGGTTGCTCCGTCGCTTCCTCTTGAGCCCAAGCCTTGAAGCCTACGGACGAGGTTAGCAAAAATAAAACAAAGAAAACTCGGATCATAATCCAGCTCCCTGATTCTGCGCCTGGGCGCATATTAAAAGCCAATTGAGAAAGTTGTCATTGAAATAGTGCAGGATTTCTAGTCTTTAGGCAACTGGAAGACGACGGTGAAACTTCATTGGAATCTGCTTACGAACCTTTTCGATTTGCTCGCGACGAAGTGTCGTCACTACAACCCCCGGGCGGCTTTTCTCAAGCTGTGCCACCACGCCTCCCCAAGGCTCAACAACTAAACTATGGCCATAGGTTTCCCGTGTGCCCCCATTTGCACCTTGATGAGTCCCGGCTTGGGCGCTCGCAATGACGTAAGACTGACTCTCGATAGCACGAGCTCTTAAAAGAATCTCCCAATGCGCTTCTCCTGTTTTTACAAGGAACGCGGCGGGCAACAAAATAGCATCCACCTCTTTACGAGCATACTGCGAAAAGAGTTCGGCAAAACGCACGTCATAGCAAATCGCTTCACCAATGCGCCATCCATCAATCTCAATCAGATGAGGTTTTTGCCCATGGCGAAACACATCCGATTCGCGAATAGGTGCCTGCCCTTCAAGCTGAATATCAAAGAGATGCATTTTTTGATACGTGGGCTGCACAACTCCCTCGGGAGTAATCAAAACCGATGAATTGTAGAGATGACCATCAACATAAAGCGGGATGGAGCCGAGGTGCAGATACGTGTTGTATTTTTTCGACCACACAGAAAGCTGCGCAAAAGCAGCATGAGAAAGAGTAAACCCCTCTATTTTTTGGCCTTCAATCAGACGTAGATACAGACAATTTTCTGGAAAACTGACAAGACGAGGCTGAGAGCTTTTAAAGGTCTCTTCCAGCAGAGCTTCCATTTGCATCAGGTTGGTATCCACATCATCTATGGATGTCATTTGCGCCACGGCAACAACCAACTCCGAGCCCATGGGAATCTTACTCCGCTCCGGTCAAAACATTAGAAGTTCGCGCCTCTTTCACTTCGCGGCAACTCCACTTTGCTTCTTCCAGATTTTTTCGAACATTAGCGACAAACTCAACGCAAGAATTTGGATTCAAGCCAGAGCCGATCGTTTCATCAACGCCTTGCTTTGTATAAATCGCGCGACATTTTTGATCCGTGCCCATTTCAACACGCAAGGTACGAACGGTCTTATTGCTTTTACACAAAACTAAAGACTCGCCAAGTTCAGCGGACGCCAACGACGAAAAAAAAAGCACCGCCATCGTTGCCGAGAACAGTGCTTTTTTGCTTTTTAATGCTGAGATTTGGTCCCGTTTCAAGCTGCCTCTCCTCTTAGGTTGGGCGAAAATAATTTTTCTAAACCCAACTTAGATTTTACGCAGCTATGTCAGAGACTAAAATGAAGAGATCGCCTTAAGGACCAAATTTGGACTTTGTCTTAGGCAAACTTTGCCGCATTTAGCTCGACTCCAGAAGGCTGGAGTCCCAGACCTATGCAGACTTAGACTTAGTCGCTTTTTTAGAAGTCTTCTTTTCTTTAGCAGCAGCTTCAACCAATTTCACATTGGAATAGTCGATGAAGCCTTCTTTTTTCAAAAGACCGTCTTTTTTGTCATAGTGTGTTTGTACTTTCACACCTTGAACTTTAACTTTCATGTTTTTAGCATCTACAGCCAAAACTGAACCCTTCTTACCTTTGTCAGAGCCAGTGATAACTTGTACTGTCGCGCCTTTTTTAACTTTCAATTTCATGACGGGCCTCTATTACTTTTTAGTGCTGATTTTCTTCTTAATTCTCATTTTAACAGCCATAGCTCTTTTAGAGAGCTTAGAGTCATCAGAATTAAGGATGTAGTTATCGAAACCGCCCACATGCTCCATATCGCGGATAGCACTGGCTGCGATTTGCAATCTCACCATTTGGTTCAAAGCACGGCTAAATATGCGTTTCTTTTGAACATTTGGTTGAGCTGTTGATTTAGTTTTAATGTTGGAGTGAGACACCAAGTTCTTTACAACAGGGCCTTTTCCAGTAATTTCACATCTGCTCATACTAAGCTCCTCTGGCTCGTCTTGGACCTTACGGTCCCTGGCTACAAGTCTGGGTCAACGCTTTCCTTCAAATTAAATAGGGGCGCCGCAAACAAGAAGTAACCATATAAAGTAAAAAGACACTTGATGGCAACTCTTTTTTCTTGTACACACAATAACTCGCTAACCAATCAGGAAATCGAAAGAGGATAGTAATGAAAAAGACAACTCGTAGCAAATACCGTCAGGAATTCTCAGGCGATCACGTTTTTGACTATAAAGATCCCGCTTCTTTGACTCGTTTCATCGGTGACGGTGGTAAAATCACTCCATCTAGAATCTCTAAACTTAGCGTAGCTCAACAGAAGAAAGTTGCTGCTGCTGTTAAGAAAGCTCGTAACTTGGGTCTATTGCCTTCTGGCACTGACGCTTACGATACTTTCCACAGAGCTGAAGCTATTTCTCCAGTTCCTTTCGAGATCTAATCAGGTCTTGTTGAAAATTTGAGATTTCCTTGATGGGAAGAAAAAAGCCGGTTTTAAGCCGGCTTTTTTCGTTTAGTCAGCACGCACTCGCGACGTCCGCCACCAGCTCCACAGAGTGAAGGCCATCATCACCATGTAACTTTTACTGGACCATTGATGCAGGACCGGACCTGGAATCCCCAGAAATGAGAGCTCCTCAAAGGGCACTCCCCAGTTGGCCAACCGCATCCCTAAAATAGGCAGCGCAAAAACAGTCCAAAACTGCAAAACCGCCACAAACCAAGCCATCTGCTCCAACCCTGCGCGGCGATACTCCCAAGTCATCATCCCCAACGGAAGACCGACAAAAAGAACCCCCGCGACCGTCGCGGCCACTTGGCGTTCCGGAATAAACTTAAAACTCATCGTTACTAGAACGATGACGATCACTTCGGCTAACAAATATCCAAGAAAGGCGTTTCGTCTCATATCCAAGAAGTTAGTCCACCCCTTGGGACAACTCAAGACCTACAGCGACTCAAACCCATTTAAATCATTACCCACAGAAAACACGTCCGGCTTTCGCCTTGCACAATGGGTCTGACAAGCAACTTAAACCTCACAAAGGACAGATCTATGAGCAAAAATGAAATCACTCTTTTGAAGCTTCAGTCAGAACTTAAATTTTTCGGATTAAATCCCGCAGAGTGGAGCCTGCAACGAGCCCAGGCTTTAAGCTATGTGATTCGAAATAAGCTGGATAAGAATTTCGCTCTCTATGGACGCCTTGAGTATCGCGATAAAAAACCCCGTTGGAAGTCCTTGGAACTGGTGTCCCTTTAATAAGTTTCGCAACGAACCGAGAAAAGACTGCGATTCCAAATCTCCCGCTCGGGCAAAACGGAGGTCGCCTTTTTAGGCTCCACAGTGGCTCGAGTGGGGTCCGTAGAAAACGGCGCTTCTTCTCCTGGCAACTTGGCCGTGACTCTTTGACGAAGAGCGGTCCACCCTTCCTCTCCGTTGGCTCTGATATAGATACTTTTTAGGCGGCAAAAGATCGCGATTTCCGCGTCCTGCATCCAGCCGAATCGCTCAAGCCCTGGCTCGGGAGGTTTGGTTCCCCACGCCAAGCGCACCATCAACTCCAGCCCATCATTCAATGCCGACTTAACCTCATTCACATTGAAAAGCTGAGCCGTACATTCCCCCGAAGCCTTACCCACGTCGTCTGCCACTTTTTTGAGCACCATGAAATACTCATAACAAGATCCTGCACTGTTCCCCAACTGGCAGGCCTCTTTAGCTCGAACCAAAGTCGGAGGGATTTTGTTCTTTTTCACTTCCGTCGGAAAGATATTCCCCTTTTGCATCTCACGGAGAGTGGCCTCCTGAGTGTCACAGACCGTATGCGGAGGGCTGACCAGCATGAAGACGCCAATACCAATTAAAATAGCCAAAAATGCGAGAAGTGGTTTCGGAAGCGAGTTAATGAAGTTTTCCATGAAAAAAAGAATAGCTTATGTTGTGCGTTAGTATCTAGTGATTTGACAACAGGCCCCTTAATTATTTATTGTCCACTCCTCGTCGGGGAGTAGCGCAGTCTGGTAGCGCATCTGGTTTGGGACCAGAGGGTCGTAGGTTCGAATCCTATCTCCCCGACCAATTTTAATTCTAAACGAACTTAAAACCTTCTCGTCCCGAGAGGGTTTTGGTTCTACTCGCTCCATGGTGGGCAATTTCAAAAAATCATTTAAGCACAAGCACTTAGGTATCTCAGTCTATACATTTCGAAGCTCTTAACGCCGTAAGCCCGCTTCTGTACTAGCTTTGCCA
>JAHRXB010000228.1 GCA_019104905.1 Bdellovibrio sp. | reverse complement strand
CACCGCAACCTCAATAGCTGTGAAACCTTTGTTATTCTTTAACATCATTTTGCACTCACTACGAAGATATAGTCGCGGAAGGGTTCCCCCTTCTCTGCCCATGTTTTATGGGTCATACGCAAAGTCACCTTATACAGTCCCCGATAAGACTCATAGGGCTGAATCGTGTACCCATAAGTTCCCGCACATTCTTTACAGGCCTCACGAGGCGCAATACGTCCGCTATCCCAGGCCATTGGAAGATTATTCACATCCAAAATAGCTCCTGCCGACTCCGAGTAGTCAAAGTTCACCTGATAGTTTTCAACGCCCGCTTTGATGTTTTCGGCAATATCACTGATTTGCTTTTCTGAGGACGACATGATCACGGTGTCCTTAGTGGTATTTCGCAAAGCGATCATTCCCCCCACAAAGGCAGACCCCACCACGGCAATCAAAGCAAAGCCAACCAAGGACTCTACAATTGTTTGACCGCGATTGTTTCCAAAAATGTTTTTAAAGGAGATCATAGGCCCCCCTCTCGAGATTGTTCAACGACGTAGAATCTCACCAAACGACGCTTGCACGTAGTATTGGAGGACGTTGAGCCCGGGATCAATCCACAGTCCGGATCTACAGAGGTCCACTGGAACGGGTCCGCCGCCGCTCTTAAACTAATTGCGTTGCAACTCATACGATCCGAGACTTGTTGAACTGAAGGAATCGGATGCCAAATCGGATCTGCATTTTTATCATCACACTTCCGACTTGCATTTAAAGGCTTGAGAATTCCTGCAGCACGAAGTTCTTGAGTGGCTTGGGGATTATAGATTGTACTCCAAGTAATGCCCGCCTTCAAAGCATCGGGGTGAATTCTCATTTTCCCCGCAATCACCGTTCCAATAATTCTTAAAGGAAGAGACCGCGCTGTAATTTCCAATGAGTCACAGGTGAAAAATCCTGTTACGAATTCAGCGGTGGATTCAATCACACATTTACCAACAATAGAACGCACCTGAAAAGAGGCGTTGGAACGATTCATATCTTTAAGAATCAACTCGTCCAGACCTGGATCTTTGCCGATCGTTGTCCCTCCGGCGAAGTTCCAGGAAACACGTGTCCCGGCGCTGAAGTCCGTTCCCCAACCCGCACCACCAAAGGATTGAGTTGAGACAGAGTTACGAGCATCGATGCACTGCTGACTTAAAGAACCATAGTCCACATCAGACTCTGCCAAACCCACAGCGGACTCGGCGGGTTTACGTGACACGGAGTAAGGAGCCTCCAATGCGGTTTTTGAACCATTGAATTTAAAGTTCAGATAACCCAGCAAATTCGAGTTCACACTGCTAGGCTCAATCGGATTGCTTTGATAGTAACCACCATCGTAGGCTTGAATTCCAACAACGGGCGCAACCAAAAGTCCGTCCGCTGACAGAAAATTCTTTGAGTTTTTCACTGTGAAATTAATATTGATCTTATCGGGTGCAACGTAACCAAAGCCTGACTTGTATCTTGTCGTGGTCACTTCAATCACGGGAGGATTCGCAACAACGTTCAGGTAATTGCTATAGTCCCCTTTCGCCGCATCGACACTACTTGTGGCTGAATTGACTGCCGAAGACTGCGTCGGAATTTTATTGTCTGTCAGATCTTTAATCTGACTTTTAAGTGTTGAAATTTCACCTTCCAGAGCAGCAATAACTGCGGGATCTTGATAATCGACTTTAGGGTCCGCCCCTGATTTGGGCTTCACGGGTTTAGCCTCTTCCGCGCTGAGCTCATCCTTCTTCTTCTTCAAGTTTGCTTGAGCGCTGCTCAGATCTTTTAACAAATCGTCATATTTTGATTTTTCTGTCGCCAACTTATCTTCGGCCGCCTTCTGAGCATTTTCATATTTCGATTTCAACTGATCAGAGCCCACGGGAGCCGTGACCTTGGCATATCCCTTCGCAGGCAGCTGAACCTCCACATACTTATCCGCCACTCCGATGCGAAGGTTAACAACGGCGCCGCCACCCAACACCAAGGAATTTGCAACTTCAACCTTGCCATTTCCCCAACTGTCGGTCTTGATCTTTAAAGCATTCGTCTGTGCTAAAAACTCGTTCCCCCGGGAAAGGAAAGCACGATAATCAAAGTTATCAACGTCTGAGTCCGTTAATCTCGCTCCCAGTTCTGATTTAAAAAGATTATCGCGAGAAGCATTGTTCATCGCCTGCTCTGTACAAAGCTTCATCAATGCCAAACTGTCTGCCAAGCTACTGGAGACAGAGCCCCCCGGACCGACTTTAAAATAGTCCAGCCCTTTATCCGATCCTCCATCGTTCTCAATTCCTTTTAAAAATCCACCAAAGGTTCTCGCGTCTGCCCAATAACGATCCTGCAGACCTCCCGTTGAACGCGGAGAATAGCGATTCCCATTCGTCATCACCCAACCATTCCCCAGATAAACCCGATCCGCAAAAGTAACGGCCGAGTATTGAGTGTCGCCAACGTTCTCTTCCCCGGACCCGAGGTCCACAGGAAGATGAATATTTCTATTTACAAAAACCGGACTTTGAAAGACCAAGCCCTGACCACTTCCAAGCTCTTTACGATTGGCAAACTTATGAATAGAGATATCGCCGGGACTCATGCCCGCATCCCAGGTGGTATCAAGATGAAGATCATTGGGAACTAACAAGGCAAATGAACCGACCTCGCGAGGATAGATCACCAACTGTGATCCTAAGGACATGACGGTTCGTCCTATCTTAAGAGGCTCCGCACTTTGATCCGTCTTAAGAGAAACCTTCACCTGAAGATAAACTTCACGTCCCGCCTTGGGCAAATAGGCACTGTTGTCGCGAAGAAGTTCGACACTGATGCCGTCAATCGCCACAGGCTTTCCATCTTCCCCCTTCACCATGCGAAGGTTTTTTAAAACAGGAAACAAAGGATGGAGGGCTGAGGCGTCAGCGACTCGGATATAACGTTCAATTTTAGAAAGAGCGATGTTGTTCACATCCACGGGCCCGACACTCTTGCCGTTGGCGACAAGTTGTCGAATGAAGTTTTCTTGTTCGGCAGACATGATCAGCCGTTCAATACTTCCAGAATGTTGAAGATTGCACTTGTCCGGACTGTCGTTCAAAAGAAGAGTGTCGTTCGTGAAGCAATACTTCTGACGAACTCCAAAAATGACCTAGTCCATTGCACTGTTTAAAGCAAATCGAAGATTAACAACATTGATCGTCTTTCCAACCTGCTCCTTTTGTCCAATCACGTAGTTCGTGAGAAAATAAAAAGAAGTACTCATCACGGCGGTGGCGACCAAGATTTGCAATAAAACATTTCCAGCTGTGGTACGTACCGATTTAAGCATAAATGTTTTCCTACTTTTCCACCCTCCTTATCGGTTGAAAGT